>CADBQF010000256.1 GCA_902796705.1 Ruminococcus flavefaciens | reverse complement strand
CTGGTTCAAAATAGAGATCGATCCCAACGGCGGTGTTCTCACTCTTAATCAGTCTACATTCTACTGGGAAGCTTATAACGGCGATCCTATCGAAGAATACAAGACTGTTACAAGAAACTATGAAGCCGATGTCAACGGCGAATACTACTACATGAAGCACGACAGAGCTTACTGGGGACTCGGTGATGAATGGACGGCAGCAGAAGATGATATAAAAGACCGTGGTGCTGGCTATACCACAGATATCTCAAAAGCTACAAGTCCTACAAGGTACAGAGAAGCTCCCGGCGTTTACCGTTATCTCGGCTGGTATGAAGTCAAGGAAAACGGTGAGGAAGTTCCGTATAACTTCGGAACACGTATCACTAAGAATACTTTCCTTCGCCTCCACTGGAAGCAGCTCGGTACTTACAATATCAGATATGATGCCGGAAACGGTACTATCGATGACGGCGACATGAATGAGAAGGAATTTGAATTCCTCGATGCCGACGACTATGCCGACCATGCTGATATCGTCGTAACACGAGTTGCAAAAGCTCCGGAAGGTCTGAACTTCATCGGCTGGCGTATAAGAAACGATACGTCCGGCAAGATATACTATCCCGGTCAGAGCTTCAAGTTCAGCTCAGATTATGCTCAGTCTGTATCACAGATCGATCCTGATACAGGTGCAGTCGAGACAAAACACGTCATCATCATGGACGCTGTTTATGAAGAGATCAAGACAGCCTGCATCATCTACGATGCTAACGGCGGTCAGATCGACACAGTTGAAGCTGTCAAGCCTGAAAATGCCGGCGGTGCTGTTATCGGACAGTTCAGGATAAACGGCATAGACGGTCAGAAAGGTACGGAATATTCCGCTACAGATACACAGCTCACAGTAAGCGACCTCGTGAACAATTCTGCTGTAAAGCTCAGCAACGGCGTAGGTTTCTCAAATCACGGCTATCATTTCCTCGGCTGGTCAACTCAGCCCGACGGAAGCAAAAATTTCTTCGATCCCGACAGTATAAAAACTTATGTCGATACTGATGAACCCCTTATCCTCTATGCACAGTGGGAAGTACGTGTCTACTTCGACAAGAACAACGGCGATGAGAACACTCCCGAAAGGTGGGGCGGCGACTGGTCGGAATATACATGGGACAGCGAAAAGCAGATGTACTATACGACGGTCAATCTCAATTCGACTGTCGATAAGCCTGCATATATCCCTACATCAGATAACACCGAAGAGATTTTCCGCTGCTGGTCACTTGATAAGCAGACTTCTGTAGGTGTCATGAAAAACGCTTTTGATTTCAGTACTCCGATCACTCAGGATCTTATCGGACAGGATAAAGATTATCTGGTGCTTTACGGCTGCTGGAGTTCTCCTATCAAGATCAATGTTCATCTCGTCGATACGACCAACAAGGTCTGGGAAAAGCACGATGACTGGCTCATTGACGGCACTGACACAAAGATCGTACTCAACAATGAGAATTATGCCGAGTTCCTCGATAAAGCTGATGCTGACGCATATGCAGATGCAGAAAAGATCAGCGGCCTTGACTGGGTATTCGCCTGCACACAGGGCAACGGCGAGGACGATTACAAAAATGTTTCGGAAGATACCATGATAACAAAGATCTGGTATGATACCGATGCAATGGAAGTAAAAGTCCTCTACAGCGACGGCTCTGAACATAGCTTTGATCCGGCTGAGGAAGACGTTTACCTTATCTACTATACAAGTCCGGAAAAAGTCAAAATACGCTACAAACTCATGACTATCGAAGGTACTCTTGAATCTGAAGACGGCAGCACCGGTGCTGATCTTGACGTAAAACCGGCTGCACCGAGGATCGCAGATGTCTCCAAAGTACCGTATATCATGGGAGATACAGGTAATGTTGACCAACCGGTAGACTGGGCGAATAATCAATATCATTATTATTCATTCGCTGTCGGAAGCAAAAATGCAGCGAACGCTTCCGAACTGAAAATAATCACTGACTATTCAGAAAGCGACACAAACAGACCTTCTCTCCGGGTGGAAAATACATGGCGTGGTTTCGTTTATTCGACAGACGGTGTAAACTGGCATAATTGCGGCTACGATATGGAACTCTATGTAGTTTACTACGAGCAGCGTCCGACTATCGTGAACCTCACAGAAAAGACGATAGGCCTGCCGGAAGATATGTCGGAGGAATTTGAGTACATCATCAAGATCGAACAGACAGAAAATAAAACAGTTACAAGGAAATACAGATATTATAGAAATTGGTGGAGAGATCTTAACACAGGGATCTATGCTCCGTCACCTCAAGATTATTCTGAAAGCAAAACTGTTCTTGAAAAAACATTGTATTTGTCAAATGACGGTTCTGATTCTTATGTTTTGTTTTATACAGCACCCGCAACTGTTTCTACCGATTATGAACCGTATATCGTTAATGACAAACAGCAACAATATACACATAACGGAGTAAAATACGATGTCATGTACTCAGATACAATAACAACAAGTATTTCTCAAACTATCACAATAGAACAGCTCCCCAAGACCGATTATACCACAATAAATGACGCAGCAGTGAGCAGTGACAATAACATCTACAAAAGCTCATACACATCTTCGGCAAATTCCGCTCCGGTAACGATCACTTACATCAATACTCACCAGTTGAAGCTCGATCTTCATGTTGCTCTTAAAAGCGGAGGAATGATATCTTCTGCTGACGATCTCAGAACGAACGATGCAGATATTTACGAGCATATCTTCAACGGTGCCGGTACATGGAATATCTCCGGTCAGGTATCTCCGGACGAACTCATAAATAACCCCGACAAGTATATTTTCCTCGGTATCATCTCCGGAAGCAAAGACGAAAACGGAACAGTCGAAACTGCCAAAAACGATATCTCTTCCGTTTCTTTCGGACAGACCGGCGATGAAATGTATTCATACTATTTCAATAATTCGACCGAAGATCTGCTCGGTGATAACGATATATGGTTCGTATACTGTGAAAAGCCGACTATCGTTTATAAGTTCGAGACTCCCGGCGGAGAGCTTATCGATATCGATCCTCTTACAAGGAACGGCATAGTCTATACAGGAAATATTACTCCTATCTCTCAGGGTGAAGTTCTTCCTGTAACATCGGAAAAAGGACTGCTTCTTTCACAGATATCGACTCCCGGAAATCCTGCGTTCCTTATCCCTCCTGATCTCGATCATCAGGACGATATGCTAAAACTCGACCTTAACAGACTATCGATAGGAAACGAGTCAGAGGTATTGATAGATTCTAACAGCAAAACTCTCAATATCGATATCATTGACGGGGATATGTACTATCGCTTCAATGAAGGCGATGAACCGGCTGTGATGCCCTCCTCACCTGTAGTTTATGCTATCTACAAAGTAAAGGGATATGAGCTTACACTCAGCAAAACAGTAAAAGGCGATGCGGGTGGAACAGATGATTTCACATTCACTATCAGTTCAGACAGCATCACCTTTAACAGCTACTATATCAGCGGTTATGATACGGAGACTGTATCTGCTGATGCAAATGTGATCGAACTGACGCTTCACAAGGACGACATTGTGACTATCTACGGATTGTCCGCAGGCGATTACACTATAACAGAATCAGCAGAGGGAAGTTTCGAGATGACTGCTTCTGTCAACGGAGTTGAAGCTTCCGTGACACAGCAGCAGTTAGCTGCAAATATCAGCGAAGATACACGTATAGACGTTGTCAACACCTACCCCATACCGGTAACGGGTGCAGGCGAGACATCAGCTCCATACGTAATAGTTCTGGTGATACTTGCTGCTTCGGCTATATTCTTCGTATTACGGCGAAAGGGGGAGATCATAAATGAGAACTCCACTCTTTAAAGGCCGTGAACTGAAATCACACTCACGGGATAAGCCGCCATAACTGATATGACTCACACATTCACAAAGGCCACTCGATCTGTTGATAATAATTTAAATATGAAAGGAAGATCATTATGACTAAAACTTTGATAAATAAAGCATTTGCTTCTATGACAGCTCTCTTTGCCGCTGCTGCAATGGCAGCTCCGACAATATCCGCATACGCTGCTAACGGCACTACACTTGCTACACCCGACACTTCAACTACATTCACTATCTCCAAGGACATCGTTCTCTTCAATGTTGACGGCTCCGATATCTACGAGCCGAATGTCGTTTACGATTATTCGATAGCTCCTGTAACGATCGCAGGAAACGTGACTATCACCGATGAAAACGAAAACGTTGTTGCTGTCCGCTCAGGTATAGCAAATGCAGTAACTATCAAGGGAAATGCTGCTAATGCCGCTTATGGTTCGACTGCATCACTTACTTTCGGTGTAGATACGAAAACTGATACAAACGATGAAGGTGCAACTGTTACCAACGATTCAAAACGTGTTGACGAAGAACTCGGAATAAAGATCGATGCTGCGGTCATCTACGGCACAGGCGAAACTCACAACCCTCCGGGTGTTTATCGTTACAAGCTCTCAGATGAGACCACTACAGCCAGCCTTGAAGAGGCAGGCATCACAAGAAATGCTGACTACGACGAGGATATCTACCTTGATGTTTATACCAAGCTCAACGAAAATGGCAACGGTCTTGTTGTTTACGGCTACACCCTCTTCAAGAGCAGCTCAGAGGAAGGCTCACAGAATACTTCTGTCACAACTACCACTAACAAGGTAACAGGCTATGATGTTGAGTCAGAGACAAAATCTATTCCTGATACTACAGATACTGAGATCATATCCGACCAGTACCACACATACAATGTCGAGATCCAGAAAAAAGTTACTGGTTCTCTCGGTAATAAAGACAACGAATTCCCGTTCCAGATCGTTCTTACAAACGATACTGTCAAGAGTGCTGCTGATTTCTACTGGATACAGACAGGTGATACCGGTACAACTCCTTCTGCACTTCCAAAACCGGATTCCGGAGCAAACACAGTAACTCTCGGCAGTGCTGCGGCTTCATCTGACATCACCCTCAAAAATGGTGATACCTGCCTTATCACAGGTCTCCCGGCAGGCACAAAGGTACAGGTAACAGAGTTCAACAACACAGGTGATACATATACTGTTTCTGTTGAGCATAACGGTACTGCTCTTGATCTTGATGCAGCCACCGATAAGAAATCTGTAAAGGCCGCTGCAAGTCAGACCGCTGGTATGCCCGGCACAGAAAATGTCGATAAGACAGAGTCGAAAGACGTTATCGAATTCACCAACGAACTCAATGATATATCTGTAACAGGATTACTGTTCAGCATCGCTCCTTTCGCATTCATCGCTGCTGCCGGTGCTGCTCTCCTCGGTTTATTCATGAGAAACAAGAAGAACGGCAATACAGAAGACCGCATCTGACGAACTACTTTAATAAAAAACATCTGCCTCCTTCATGCGGAGGGGGCAGAGTGATACTTCTGATACTATGTTAAGATCAATACGTTTCTGGATCGCTGTCGTTCTTGCCGGCATCTTAGCCGTCTGTATGATAATGAAAGAACACAGAGTTCCGCAGAAGGATATATCACATTCTCAAAAGCCTGAAACTGCTCCGGACAGGATACAGGAAACTTCCGAAACAGTAACAGCAGCTCATACCATGGATCTGCCTGCTGCTACTGCTGCCGTTACAACAGAACACGTTTTATCATCGGAAACAGAAGAACCTGAACCGGACGCATCAGTACCCGAAATATCCGACAGGAAAATAAAAGAGATAACCGGAAAACTCAAAGAAGTCTCTCGTTACAGCGATGATCTTATAGGCTGGATATATATTGCCGATTCAGACATCGACTATCCTGTCGTTCAGGGTACGGATAATCAGTATTATCTGCATCACACCCCGGACGGAAGGCAGAGCAATCTCGGTACTATCTTCCTTTCGTGCAGATGTGCATCAGACCTCTCTGACAGTCAGAATATACTCTACGGCCATAATATGCAGTATGGTATGTTCGGAGATATACGAAAATTCAAGGACAAGGAACAATTTGACAGGCATCGCTACGGGTGGCTGTTTACTAAGGATTCCCTTTACCGTATCGATTTTTATGCCCTCGCTGTCGTCAGTGCTTATGACGATATGTACAATGTACCGGCAGACAGCGTTGAATGGCAGGAATCCTTGCGAGCAAACAGTTTATATTTTACTGAGCCTGAATTAGGTGATGGCGACTCAGTTATTGCTTTATCCACCTGTGCATCAGATTTTGATGATGCCCGTGCCTTGTTTACAGGAAAGCTGATATGGATAGATGAGATGAGTACATTCTGAAGTACGATCTCAGAATAAAGGATGGATTTATATGTTGATCGTAACTCTTGATACTGATACAAAATATAACAAAAAACTCGGACGGCATCTGAAAAGGATCCTGCCTGATGCCGAATACAAAGCTTTTACATCTGCTTCGGAATGTCTGGATTTTACCTTGAAGAATGATGTGACACTGATCTTTATGAATCAGAATATAGGTGATAGTTTTGCAGGACTTCAGTCACTTCATCACAGGCTAAGAACGATCCGGCCTCATGTGGATATCATCATAGTCTACAACGAAAATGAGAGCAATGACCATATCGCACTCTGGAGCATTCAGAGCAGGTGTTCGGATTACATCTGCAAAGCTGACAAAAATGATCGCCTCAACGACGCACTTCAGAATATCTGGTTTAATCCTATCGCAAATACAGCTTTCTCTTTCGGGACGATATAGGCCCGGAAAAAAAGGCTGCATTCACAGCTATACGGTTTCTTCCGTTATAGTGATGATGCAGTCTTTTTGCTTTATAAGGTCATTTCTGATGCTGAGCGTTGTTTATAAGTGATGCGACAAGTTCACGCTTTTCGTATAGTACACAGCCGCCGCTGTGGTCTTCGAGAAGTATATCATTGCTCCTCAGTGCCGTAAACAGCGGAGACCGCATCGCTTCACGCAGAGATGTACTCCTTACGTTTACATCGGAAAACGGCGAGAAGGGACACGGTTCTGCACCGCCGTGAGAATTGATATGAAAGAATCCCCTGCCGGCAGCAACACAGCCTCCCGAACTTTTTTCATCGCCGGGAAATGATATATATACCATTTCAGGCCGCTCCTCACGGAGATTATGTATCTCTCTCATGAGATACTCACGTTCTGCGTCGGAGGGTGCAAGCCCGCTGCTCTTATCTTTTACAGGGACATATTCTACAAATATAACGGCTTTGCAGCCTCTTGCTGAAAGCTCATCAAGGAACCCGTGCGAGGTCACTTCTCTGTAATTCTCCTTTGTGACTGTAACTGATACACCGAATATCAGTCCTCTGTTCCGGAACTCGTTCATATTTGCTATGAGCTTGTCATATATCCCCTCACCACGCCTTGCATCGGTGATCTCTTTATTTCCCTCGATGCTCATTACGGGAAGAAGATTCCTGCACCTGTCAAACAGATCAAAATAGCGTTCATTCATGTATGTACCGTTTGTAAATATCGGGAAGAGGATATTTTTCTTTTTTCCTGCGGCTTCTATGATATCCCGCCTGAGCATCGGTTCACCGCCGGCAAGAAGAATGAAACTGATACCAAGCTCGTCTGCTTCATCAAATATACGAAGCCACTCCTCACCGGTGAGCTGTTTTACCGGTTCGGAATCTGTTGTCGCATTATTGCATCTCGAATAACAGCCTGCACAATGGAGATTGCACTGGCTCGTTATACTTGCGATAAGGAACGGCGGAATGTGTTCGCCCCTGTCTTCTGCAAGCCTTCTCTTTTTTGAAGCACTCCGGCTTGCAGCGGCAAATCTCAGCATAAAAGCACTTTCTCTCGGATCTTTCAGCATTGCCTTTACAGCTTCTGTCACGACACGTTCAACGCCCTCTGTCAGATAATTCTGCAAGTCAAAGTTCTCATTCATTTCAATCACCTTTGATCTTTCGTTTTTTGCAGTAAAACTACATTATACTTATGAGATAATTATAACACATGATCGGCTCAATATCAATACTTGGGAAATAATACTCCCAGAATTATATTAAATGATTTACTTGACATTGCAGATAACTTATGTTATAATACAAAAAACGAAAGAAGGCTCTTGTTATGAAAATCCTTATGATAAATCTTCCCTTTTCAGGTCATACCAATCCCACGCTTCCTCTGACTGAAGAGCTTGTCAGGCACGGTCATCAGGTCACATATATAAATGCAGAGATGTTCCGCATACCGATAGAACAGACAGGTGCGAAGTTCGTCCCATATTCGCATTTTCCTGATACTCCCACAGAAAACGAAAAGAAGCGGATGTGCTTTCAGGCAGCATTCCGGACAGCTATGGCTCTGAAGGATAAGTTAGATCTCCTGATTTACGAAATGTTCTTCTATCCCGGATATGAGATCGCAAAGAGAAAGGGTATCCCCTGTGTACGCCAGTTCTCACAGCCGGCATGGTCTGCGGAAACATGGAAAACTGCTCCTTTCGTTTTCCGGGCATCTGCAAAGCTTATCGATATGCAGGTCTTACCAAAGCATACTGCTGAAAAACTCGGTCTGAGATCCCGCTGTCTCCATGACGGGATCATAAACAGCAGACCTGACCTGAATATCGTTTATGTGCCTGAGTCTTTTCAGGCAAAACGCAGATCATTCGGCAGTGAATATATCTTTATGATACCCCCGGCAAAAATGACATCAGGTGAAATAAATATACCCTATGATAAAATGAAAAAGCCGATAGTCTACATTTCGCTCGGAAGCATCATCAGCAGCAAGGGATTCTACAGAGAATGTATCCGTGCTTTCGGAAATAAAGGCTTTTCGGTGATACTTAATACTGGAAAAGTCTCCCCTGCTTCTCTCGGAAATATACCGGATAATATCCATGCTTACTCTTTTGTCCCGCAGATAGAGGTACTTTCGCATACAGATGTTTTTCTCACTCACTGCGGAATGAACAGCATCAATGAAGCACTGACGCTCGGTGTGCCTATGGTAGCCATGCCTTTCCTGAATGACCAGATCACAAATGCAGAACGTATAGTAAAACTCGGACTCGGCAAAAAAGTACGTTCATTCCCAAGCAGCGGAAAAGAACTCTTCCGTGCCGTCAGCGAGGTTTATGCTGACAAGGAGATCAAACGCCGTGTCAGACGTATGCAGTCGG
>CADBQF010000255.1 GCA_902796705.1 Ruminococcus flavefaciens | reverse complement strand
CTGGGGTATCTGGAATCAGCAACAACTATACGATAGAAAGGAGCCTTCTTAGCACCCATTCTTCTGAGTCTGATCTTTACTGCCATTTTGTATTCACCTCCGTATAAATATTTATTGTATCTCAATGCGGCATACCGCAGTGAAAGCTGTTATGAATGGCGTTCGTCGTAAGCCCGTGAAAGTCCCATGAGGGCGATGCTCACGAACAGGAGTACGACTGATATCACCTTTGAAGCCTTGTCGCTTCCGGTGAGATTCTTGAACTTTTCGGTCTGGCAGGCGATTATCAGAGTGACGATGCCTGAAATGAATATCAGCAGGCCGATAAGTGTTTTGAAATGATAGGGTTTTCTGTATCTTCTCATCAATGCACAGTCTATGTTATAGAAAATATCCATATTCATCAGAATGGGAGCGAGCCGCCGCCCTTGCCGTTTATCTTGTCGAAGTTCATGCCGGCGAGCTGTTTTCTTGCTTTACGCAGGGACATCTTGTTGTTCTTGCCGGTGAATTTCTTCATCATGGACTGCATCTGGTCGAACTGTTTGAGGAGTCTGTTTACATCTTCCACCTTGTTTCCCGAACCCTTTGCGATACGCTTTTTACGGGAGGGATTGATGATAGAGGGCTTTCTTCTCTCCTCGACAGTCATTGAAGTGATGATAGCCTCGATGCGGTCGAGCTGATGCTCGTCGATGTCGGTATCCTTGAGCCTGTCACCGAGGCCGGGGAGCATTCCGATTATGTTCTTCATCGAACCGAGACGCTTGATCTGCTTCATCTGGTCGAGGAGGTCGTCCATACCGAAAGTATTCTCCTGGAACTTCTTGGTGAGTTTTTCGGCTTCTTTCTGAGTCATGACGTGTTCAGCCTTTTCGATAAGGGTGAGAACATCGCCCATGCCGAGGATCCTTGAAGCCATACGCTCAGGGTGGAACTGCTCGAAATCGTCGAGCTTTTCGCCCATACCAACGTATTTTATAGGTTTACCTGTAACAGAGAGGACTGACAGAGCAGCACCGCCTCTTGTATCGGAATCGAGCTTTGACATGAGTACGCTCGTGATGCCGACAGCATCATCGAAAGCAGTAGCAACATTTACAGCGTCCTGACCGGTCATGGCATCGACAACGAGCATGATCTCGTCAGGCTGGGTAGCTTCCTTTATATTTACAAGCTCTTCCATGAGAGTCTCGTCGATGTGGAGTCTTCCGGCTGTATCGATGATAAGCACATCGTGGCCGTAGTCCTTTGCATAGGCGAGAGCCTGTTTAGCGATTATAACGGGATCGATCTGTCCCATTTCAAAGACCTTTACGTCAGCCTTGTGACCTACTACCTGTAGCTGATTGATAGCAGCCGGACGGTAGATATCGCAGGCGGCGAGGAGCGGACGGTGTCCCTCTTTTTTGAGGAGCTTTGCGAGCTTTGCGGCGTGTGTGGTCTTACCCGAACCCTGGAGTCCGCACATCATGATGACCGTCGGAGGCTTTGAAGCGAAATTTATATGAGCGTTCTCATTACCCATGAGGGCGATGAGTTCCTCATCAACTATCTTTATTACCTGCTGGGCAGGAGTGAGGCTTGCGAGGACTTCTTCACCGACAGCACGTTCTGTAACGCTTGCGACGAAGTCCTTTACGACCTTGTAGCTTACGTCGGCTTCAAGGAGAGCGAGACGTACTTCACGCATAGCTTCCTTAACATCGCTCTCAGTGAGTTTACCTCTTGATTTGAGCTTTTTGAATACGTTATTGAGTTTTTCGGAAAGTCCCTCAAATGCCATACGGACTCCCTCCTTATTTTATAATAATTCCAGACCTTCGTCTGCTTTGCTGATTATGTTTTCTTTAAGCTGAACATCGCTTACAGCGGAAGCTGCGGAGCGGATAGAATCGAAACAGTCACGTATCTTTCCGAGTCTTTCAGCGAAACCGAGGCTTTCCTCATAACGCATGAGGACGCTTTCGGTGCGTTTGATTATATCACGGACAGCCTGACGGGAGATGCCCATTGGCTCTGCGATCTCAGCGAGGGAGAGGTCTTCGCAGTAATAAAGCTCCATGACGTTCTGCTGGTGTTCTGTCAGCAGGTCGCCGTAGCAGTCAAGCAGCATAACGAATTTAAGTTCCTTTGCCATTGGCTTCGCTCCTGTCGGTGTAATCCAAAATCACTTTACACATTATACACCATATTTCCGGATTTGTCAACCCCCTGAGATGAAAAATCATTTTTTTTCAAAAAACAGGGGACACCGCCCGGTATCCCCTGTATGTCAGTCGTTTTCGTTTTTTTCGTCCTTGTCGTCGAAGAATGAGCTTTTGTATTCGGCTACTCTTGCACGGTCGCCGTGGCAGTCTATCTCTATAGTCTCTCTGCGGAGCATGAAGCGTATCGCTCCG
>CADBQF010000254.1 GCA_902796705.1 Ruminococcus flavefaciens | reverse complement strand
AACCTTTCTGAGGAAAGGTTCTTCCCCCACACCCCCTTTCCAAAGACTTTTAACATGAAATTTCCCCTGACGGGACGCTCACGATAGCTTCTGCTGTCTTTGCATCACGGATTGAAAAAATTTTCAGGGTGTGATATAATGGATATATCAGATCCCTCCGGAGGTGATAAGATGCTTGGACAGAAAGATCTGTATCTCACAGGAATGAAGATCATGTGGGACAAAATAGACAGCCGCAGCTATCTGCATGAGATAGCCGCCGTAAGAGAACTTGACGAACTCACTTTCCGCTCTCCCGTCACGTTTTTCGTGGGCGAAAACGGGAGCGGAAAATCTACACTGCTGGAAGCCATAGCCGTCGCTTACGGCTTCAATCCGGAGGGCGGCACGCTCAACTACAGCTTCTCTACCTATGATTCGCACTCCAAGCTGCATAACGCCCTGCGGCTGGTGAGAAGCTTCAATAAGGCAAAATGGGGGTATTTCCTCAGAGCGGAGAGCTTCTACAATGTCGCTACCGCCGAAGAATACTATTCAAAGATCCCCGGCTGCAAAAAACCGCCGCAGGAATTCCACAGGAAGTCCCACGGCGAGAGTTTTCTCAAAGTCGTTCAGGATAGTTTCTATCCGAAAGGCATATACATTCTCGACGAGCCGGAAGCTGCTCTCTCTCCGCAGAGACAGCTCACACTCATGCTCGAAATATCTAAATGCGTGAAGAACGATTCGCAGTTCATCATAGTGACTCATTCGCCTATACTGCTCGGTTTTCCCGGTGCGGAGATACTCAGCTTCGACGACGGGAAAATACATCGGGTAGAATATGAGGAAACTCAGAGCTACCAGATAACCAAAATGTTCATCAACGACCGCAGGCAGATATTGAGACATCTGCTGGAAGAATAAAATGTTCCATGTGGAACATTCCTGCGGTCAGGAAAATCTGTTTTACAGGAGATATTCAAATGGAGAATAATAATTTCGCAGAAGGAGCTATCTTGCCGAAGCTCCTTAAATTTATGCTTCCCGTACTGTTTGCGATGTTCCTTCAGTCGCTTTACGGTGCGGTCGATCTGCTCGTTGTCGGGCGGTTCAGCGATAATGCGGCAGTCTCGGCAGTCTCGACAGGCTCGCAGATAGTTATGACGCTCACTAATATCCTTGTGAGCTTCTCAATGGGCATAACCGTTTCGGTCGGGCAGAAAATAGGTCAGTCCCGCCCGAAAGATGCCGCCCGGACTATCGGGACAGGTCTTATCATCTTCGCTGTGACAGGTCTTCTGCTGACCGCTGTTAGCGTTCCCGGTGCGGAGATTCTTGCTAAAATAATGCAGGCCCCGGAAGAAGCTTTCAGCCTTACTGCCGGATATATCCGCATCTGCGGCGGAGGCTTCATCATCATAACTGCGTATAATCTGCTCGGAAGCATTTTCAGAGGCCTTGGCGACTCAACGACTCCGCTCATAGCTGTGGGTATCGCCTGTATCTTCAATGTGATAGGCGACCTGCTGTTCGTGGCTGTGTTTGACCTCGGTTCATCAGGAGCGGCTCTGGCGACCGTTCTCGCCCAGCTCATAAGCGTTCTGCTCTCGCTCGTGATGATACGGAAGAAAAAGCTCCCCTTTGAATTCCACCGGACTGACATCAGATTCAACAGAACGTCTGCAAAGGCTATCTTCCGGATAGGCACACCGATAGGCTTGCAGGATCTCCTCGTAGGAGTATCGTTCCTTGTGATGCTCGCTATCGTCAATAAAACAGGTCTTTCCGCCTCGGCAGGCGTGGGCGTTGCGGAAAAGGTATGTGCGTTCATCATGCTCGTCCCGGCGGCTTTCATGCAGTCAATGTCAGCATTTGTCGCACAGAACCACGGGGCAGGCAGACCTGACAGAGCAGTTCAGGCTCTCAAAGCCGGTATAGCCGTATCGTTCGCATTCGGTGCAGTTATGTTTCTGGTGACGTTTTTCAGGGGAGATCTCCTCGCAGGCGTATTCTCGAACGACCATGAAGCCGTCATCAATGCGTGGGAATACCTGAAAGCTTATGCCATAGACTGCCTGCTGACGTGCTTCCTGTTCTGCTTCATAGGCTACTACAACGGCATTCAGAAGACAACGTTCGTCATGATACAGGGCATCTGCGGTGCTTTCTGCGTGAGGATACCCGTCGCCTTCATCATGGAACATTTCGGGAAAGGCTCGCTCTTCCTCATAGGACTCGCTACCCCATGCTCTACCGTCTTGCAGATAACCATGTGCTTCATCATGTACATTCACCTGAGCAGACAAAAAACCCCTGTCCTGACCGGCCGCTGCCCATAACGGAGTATGCACCTTTTATCGGGGAAAAACTTTCTGGGGAAAGGTTCCGTCAACAGCGGCGGGTACCCTCTGTCCTGCGGACATCTCCCTGCACTGTAGGGAGTCACCCCCACACCCTTTCCGAATATTTTTAATATAAAAAATCCCCTGACGGGACGCTCTGGCAAGTCTTTAGCTATCGTGAGCGTCCCGTCAGGGGAAATTTTACGCTGAAAGTTTTAGGAAGGGAGTTTGCTCTGCCCTTGTGTCTGTTAAGTTTTATGCTCGATTTACCATAGTGTAAATAACCAGAAATGATATAAGAGAAAAAGCGATAGAAAGCAGCATCAGGTTTTTCCCGTTTTCCTTTTCGTTGTTATTGAGTTTGACAAGAGCCATTAAAATACCTGCTATCGGAAGTATAAGAGTGACCAGTATTTCCCATGACTCAAGTGAACCTTCTTTTTGACTGCTTTCTTTTCTGCGATTAGTGCTGTCATATCTGTCCAATGCTTTTTCAAGTGCTTCTTCTTTTGATAACTTTTTAGTATTTTTACTCATATCGCTGTAACCCCTTTCATATCCTACGTCATAAATATGCAACAATTACAGCACATCTGCTGTATAATTATAGTATAACAGCATATATTTCATTTGTCAATACATCATATTTGATGTAAAATAAAATTGTAAATAAACACAATACTGAGAGGTGTTAAATGTGCAGAATCACTTATATCTCTACCCTAACATGGTAGCTGTAAGAAAAAATAAATGTACTCAATATGAACTTGCTGAAGAACTCGGAATCACCCAGCAGGAGATCAGCCGCTATGAGCGTGGAGAGACAAAAGCTCCTATAAATTATATCATCGATCTCGCCCAGTACTGTGGCGTGAGCGTCGATTATATCCTCGGCATCTCCAGAAATACAACAGATATGCTGCCACAGGAAGATTTTGAACTCCTCGAACTCTATGACAAACTCAACCGCCTTAACCGCATCAAGCTCCGTGAACGAGCCGAAACTCTCCTTGAACTCCAAAATTGCAGGTAAGACCGCTCCGCACTATTGACTTGACGCTCTCAGTATGATATAATCAAAAAAACGAAAGCAGGGGGGAAGAAAATGCAGTTCACAGAAGAATTCTACCGCAGTTCAACAGTATACTGCTCCGAAGAGGAAGCCTGGGAGGTCAGGCGTGAGGTTGACCGCTACGAAGCTACACGCAACGTCTGCAAGACCTACAAGAAAAAAATGCAGATCTTCCGCATCATATTTGCCGCTGTGAATTTTGTTCTCCTTGCTCCCGACATCGCTTACGTGACACAGAACGCAAAGCTTATCGTTATCCCGCTGTATCTCATAATAGCTTCCGTGCTGATACTATGCCGGAAAAGCCTTACCGAAGCCGCAGTTCTGTCCCTGATGCTGATTTTTGCAGCATGGGAAAAAGAAGCTTTTTCGATCATGCCGTTATGGATACTGCTCGCATTCAATGCGTACATGGCATATTCGCACGAAAAACTCTCACGCTATATCAAAGCCCAGCATGGATATCCGGATTTTCCGCCCCTGACTATGCAGATAACAAGAGAGGAACCAAGCTTTCCCGACGCTCCTGCATCACCTCCGGAGATCCCAGAACTCGATACAAATACAGATCTTTGACGAGTTTTGTGTCAAATCCGACTATCAGCTCTTTTATTTAAAGCACGGTTTTGTGCAAGTATACATTTTTTGCGTTTGGGTATTGACTTTTTCAGCCGGCTGGTATATAATAATTAAGTCGCAGGTGATTCTGCTAAATATGGCGGCATAGCTCAGTTGGCTAGAGTACTCGGTTCATACCCGATTGGTCGTTGGTTCAAATCCTACTGCCGCTACCACATAAGGCCCGTTGGTCAAGAGGTTAAGACATCGCCCTTTCACGGCGGAATCATGGGTTCAATTCCCGTACGGGTCACCAAGCGTAAGGCTCAGAAATGACGTTAAATCGCCATTTCTGAGTTCTTTTTTTATCCCGTGACGGCTTCTGTCCTTTACTTGTCCTTTATACAGCTTT
>CADBQF010000253.1 GCA_902796705.1 Ruminococcus flavefaciens | reverse complement strand
GGCACTCGCTTCTTCCGGAGTTACTGCCTGCGAGAGCGGAAAAGATCTCGTAAGCAAGTGCAAATTCGTTTTTCTCGCTGTAAAACCGCAGATCATCGAGGGCGTTCTTGAAGATATCGCTCCGGCTGTTAATTCTGATACTGTTATAGTTTCAATAGCTGCCGGCATCGATGATAGATTCATCGCTTCAAAAACCATTCCCGGTGCAAAAGTTATCCTCGTAATGCCGAACACACCTCTCCTCCTCGGTGAAGGTGCTTCCGCTCTTTCAAGAAGTGAAAATGTTTCAGACGAGGAATTCGATCTTATCGTATCTGTTTTCGCTGCCTGCGGAAAAGCTGCTGTTATCCCGAAGGACAAGATGAAGGAGATAATAGCTATAAACGGAAGCAGTCCGGCTTTCATCTACCTTTTCGCAAAGGGATTTGTCGAGTATGCCGCTTCTGTCGGCATCGACGAGAAGACAGCCACAGACCTCTTCTCACAGAGCCTTATCGGTTCTGCAAAGATGATAACCGATTCGGGTTATACTATCGATGAGCTTATCAAAATGGTATCTTCTCCCGGCGGTACGACTCTTGCCGGACTTGACAGACTCTATGAGGGCAGTCTCACTGATGTTGTGAAGAACTGCTGTGAAAGCTGCACCAAGCGTGCATATGAACTCGCTAAGTAATATTTTCTTCTGAACCGTCATATCCTTTATCAGAAAGGAGAAGTGGCGGAATGAAGTATATAAGAACTGATCTGTCATCAAACAGGAAGGACAGCGGGATCATTCTCCTGCTCGCTGCTGTATGTGCCGGAATAGCTGCCGGTTCTGTGATAAGGACAAGCCTCGGCTCATGCAGCTCTCCCCTGCTGCATCAATATTTTTTACCTCCGGAAAGCGGATATCCGGTCACGAAGATCTTCGGACTAACTCTGCTTTCTGCTGTGGTATTCCTTGTGCTGGAATTTTCAGCCGGACTTTCAGTTTCCGGTCTTGCCGCAGCACCTCTGATGCTTATATGGAGAGCGGCAGGGGTAGGTTTCAGCGTGGCTTCTATGTATTCCGAAAGGGGTATAAAAGCTCTGCTGCCGGTATTGATACTTGTCCTGCCGTATTCACTTTGTTCCGCAGCGGTGTCTGTCCTTGCTTCAAGGGAAGCTTTCCGCTTTTCGGCAAGGCTGGCATCTTTTGCGGCATACGGGAGGATATACGACGATGAGTGTCATCAGTTCAGGTCATACTGCATAAAATTTCTTGTATTGCTGCTGATGTCCGTATTGTCTTCTGCTGTCTGTATGACTACTGACTATCTTTTTGAGGGACTGAGGCAAGTTTAAAACGGAGGACTGTTAAATTTGGGAATATTTGCAAAAGACTATGAAAGTGCCGGTCCGGGCATCGCTAAAAACGCCCCGAAAAAGACCGGCATACGCCTTTTCTTTGATATTTTTTTCCGGAAGATATGGAAGCTTGCAGAAGTTAATCTGCTCTATTCCCTGTTCTTCCTGCCGCTTATACTGATACTTGCGGTCATTACACTGCTCAACGATTCAAATATAATAATCACGCTGAGCATCATACTGCTGCTGATTTTCGCTGTTCTGATAGGCCCTGCAACGGCCGGTATGACCAAGATCATACGAAGTTATATACTCGACAAGCACTCTTTCATAGTGCGTGATTTTTTCAGGGCTTTCAGGAATAATTTCAAGAAAGCTGCTGTAGTCGGTTTCCTTGACTGCGTTGTACTGCTGTCAGTGTATGCGTCATTTCAGGTATATCCGGTGCTTGCATCGATATACGGTAACTTCATGTATGCCTTCATGGTGATAACGTTCAGTTTTTCACTTGTCGTCCTGATGATGAATTACTACATTTATCTGATGATGACAGCAACGACTCTTTCACTGAAGAATCTGCTGAAGAATTCTTTTGCACTTGCATTTGTCGGACTTAAAAAGAATATCATATCGTTTCTGGTATTTCTTGTGACTGCATTCGCAATGTTCATGCTGTATGTTTATTTCAGACCGCTCTGTATGATGATACTTCCGTTCTTCCCGGCAGCTTTTCTGTGCTTTGTTACGGGATTCAACAGTTATCCGGTCATTCAGCAGTATGTTATCAATCCGTACTACACGAGCATCGGTGAGATAAATCCCGAACTTGTTTCAGATATCCCGGAGGAGGGCGAAGCTGTTTTCGAGGACATGGGCGGAAAGGAAAAGCCTATCGAGAAACGCAAAAAAGGCAAAGGCAGAAGGATAAGCTGAGCCTTTACAAAAAACAAACGGCAGATGCAATGAGCATCTGCCGTTTTTATCAGTTATATTTATGTTTGTCTTTAAGCACCATGTCTTTTACTTTCATCAGTGAAGTCGTGGTGCTTCTCTCATTTTCGGAGAGCTTCATGGTGATATACTTTATCGTTTCCTCATAGTCGGGAATCATGATATGCTCAAGTGCGTTTACACGGCGGCGTGTTTTTTCGATCTCGTCAGCCATGAGCTGGCAGGCTTTCTCGACTTCTGCAAGACGTATCATCTTAGGGAATATCTCACTGAGTGAGCTGACAGCACCGTCAAGGTCTATCGAAGTGAAAGCCATTCCGTACGAGTAGATATCGTTCATATCATCAGTACGGAATTTTGGCTTGAATACGGGGATATTGACACTCATGACATTTTTTTCGGAAACTTCAAGCTCCACCTCCTGCTTGGGGAGCATAAGAGCTGTTTCAAGGACTTCTCTCTGCATCACAGAACCGGCTACAGCCATATACTTTCCTGCTGCCTTTATGCCCTCCTCGACTTCCTGCCGCAGGTTTCTGTCTTCCTTGATAAGTATCATGAACTGCCTCATAAGTTCGTCACGTTTGTCCTTGAGCAGTTTATGACCTCTGCGTGCTGATGTGAGTTTTTTACGCAGTTTGCTCAGTTCCATACGTGTGGGATTTACATTGAGTCGTGCCAATCATCTCACCTCATTCCGCATTGTCATAATACTTGTTGAGGTATTCCTCTCTGATACGGCGAAGTTCGCTTCTTGGCAGAAGTCTGAGGAGTTCCCAGCCGACCGCAAGTGTCTCTTCGATGCTCCTGTTTTTGTCGAAGCCCTGAGAAACGTATCTCTTTTCAAATTCATCTGCAAATTTAGCATAGATAAGGTCGGTAGGAGTCAGAGCTGCTTCACCGAGAACGACCATAAGTTCCTTTGCGTCCTTTCCTCTTGCATAAGCAGAGAAAAGCTGGTTCATCGTGTCAGAGTGGTCTGCTCTTGTCTTGCCCTCGCCTATACCCTTGTCTTTGAGTCGTGAGAGCGACGGAAGAACATCTACAGGCGGATTTATTCCCTTTCTGTAAAGCTCACGGGAGAGGATTATCTGTCCCTCTGTGATATAGCCTGTAAGATCGGGGATCGGGTGAGTCTTGTCATCTTCCGGCATGGTGAGTATCGGTATCATCGTGATACTTCCCTCTTTGCCGTCCTGTCTTCCGGCACGCTCGTAGATAGTTGCGAGGTCGGTGTACATATATCCGGGATAGCCTCGTCTTCCGGGAACTTCCTTACGTGCAGCAGAGACTTCACGGAGGGCATCGGCATAGTTCGTGATATCGGTAAGGATAACAAGTACGTGCATTCCCTTTTCAAAAGCAAGATACTCGGCTGCTGTAAGTGCCATTTTTGGAGTTGCAAGCCGCTCGATAGCTGAGTCGTTGGCAAGGTTTATGAAAAGAACTGTTCTGTCCAATGCACCTGTGCTTCTGAAGCTCTGTACGAAATATTCCGATTCCTCGAAAGTGATTCCCATTGCAGCAAACACAACTGCGAACTGCTCGTCTTTTCCTCTTACTTTCGCCTGACGTGCTATCTGAGCGGCGAACTGTGCGTGCGGAAGTCCGCTCGCTGAGAAAATAGGCAATTTCTGACCTCTTACGAGCGTATTGAGTCCGTCGATAGCCGAAACTCCGGTCTGTATGAATTCCTGCGGGTATTTTCTTGCAACAGGGTTCATCGGGAGTCCGTTTACGTCCATACGCATTTCCGGAATAAGCTCCGGGCCGTCGTCGATCGGTCTTCCGAGTCCGTCGAATACTCTTCCGAGCATATCCTCCGATACGCCGAGTTCCATCTGATGACCGGAAAAAACAACGCTGCTGTCGTGGAGGTTTATGCCGGCTGCGTTCTCAAAAAGCTGAACGAGTGCATTCGTTCCGTCAACTTCGAGGACACGGCAGCGTCTTTTTTCACCGTTACTCAGTCTTATCTCGGCAAGCTCACCGTATTTTACGTTTTCTACATCTTTTACGAGGAGGAGCGGGCCTGCTGCTTCCTCGATCGTTCTGTATTCTCTTGGCATCAGTTATCCTCCCTGCTGAGCAGATCGTTGAGTTCAGAGGAGATCTCGACAGTGAGCTTGCTGTAAGCTTCGTCAGTCTCTTCCTCCGGAATATATTTGAATCGTCCTATCTTTTCACGTACAGGAAGCCCTGCTACCTCCTCGACATCTGCTCCTTTTTCGAGAACGGCTGCTGCTTCGTCATTGAAGCCGAGTATGAGCTTCATCATGTAGAGCTGCTTTTTAAGGCTCGTGTAGGTATCTACCTCATGGAATGCGAGCTGATGCAGGAAGTCCTCACGGATAGAACGTGCTGTCTCCATTTTAAGTCTGTCGCCTGTGGAAAGAGCGTCCATACCTATGAGCTTTACGATCTCCTTGAGTTCTGCTTCATCGTGCAGTATCTCCATGAATCTTGCTCTTGACTTCATCCATTCCTTTGATACGTTGTTATCATACCACGGAGCGAGCGAATCTGCATAAAGCGAATAGCTCGTCAGCCAGTTTATAGCCGGGAAGTGTCTCTGATATGCGAGATTTGCGTCAAGTCCCCAGAATACCTTTACTATTCGCAGAGTAGCCTGCGATACCGGCTCTGAGATATCACCGCCCGGAGGCGATACTGCTCCGATAACGGAAAGCGTTCCTTCTCTGCCGTCTGTTCCGTTTGAGATGACTCTTCCGGCACGCTCATAGAACTGTGCAAGACGGCTTCCGAGGTATGCCGGATATCCTTCATCGCCGGGCATTTCTTCAAGTCGTCCGGACATTTCACGAAGAGCTTCCGCCCAGCGTGAGGTAGAATCAGCCATGAGAGCTACAGAATATCCCATATCACGGTAATATTCAGCTATTGTTATACCTGTGTATACAGATGCTTCACGGGCTGCAACAGGCATATCCGATGTGTTTGCGATGAGAACTGTTCTCTCCATGAGTGAACGGCCTGTATGTGGATCGATAAGTTCCGGGAACTCGTTGAGAACGTCGGTCATCTCGTTGCCACGCTCTCCGCAGCCGATGTATACGATTATATCAGCAGCCGCCCATTTTGCGAGCTGATGCTGAGTTACCGTCTTACCGCTTCCGAATGGTCCGGGGATTGCCGCTACGCCGCCCTTTGCTATCGGGAAAAGGCAGTCTACGACTCTCTGACCTGTT
>CADBQF010000252.1 GCA_902796705.1 Ruminococcus flavefaciens | reverse complement strand
TTATGAGGGCGGCTGTTGGGTATACAGTCCTCGGCTGCATGGCTGATGCGGCTTTTGACGGGGGCGATACAGAAAGTGTACAAAGGCTATTTACGGAAAAACTTGAACGATATCTCGCATCGGAGATAGAATGTCACGACAGTCCGGAAGATGCACTGCTGAGTTTTATATCGGCCGGGATCGGGAAGATAAGGCGTTCAGATCAGGAAAAGGCAGAGCATATTTGCAGCCTTATCCGCCGCTCGGCACAGGCAGAAACGGATTCACACGGCTGTCAGACATCATGGGAAGATACTGCGGAAAGATCGGTGATCTTCGTCAGGACATCGGCAGAACTGCTGCTTTCACAGTGTGTTCTGACAGAAGAAGATGATGATACTTTCAGGCTGACAGGGATCATCTATGCCTGCATCGATGATCTGTATGACTATTTCAGCGACAGAGAAACAGGACAGAAAAATCTGACGGAGCTTCTCGGCATGAAAGAAGTCCTGCGTATGCTCGACGACAGCTTTTCAGCCCTTAAACGTTCAGCGTCAGAAGAATATTACGATTTTATCCGCTGTCAGACAGGCGAGTGGATGATATAGCCGGGAAACGATAGACTCGCTGCTTATAAAGAAGTTTATACCTTTTAGTGGGGGAAACCTTTCTGAGGAAAGGTTCTCCCCCAATAGAAGACATAAACTTCTTTATGTGTACCGGGCTTATGTGCTTCCCGGCTTTTATGTTACTGGAGTGTGGGATATACAAAAATATTTATAAATATATATTGATTTGACTTGAAATCACCTGAATAAAATGTTATAATAGAATTATCTTATTATGGGAGGTAATGAAATGTTATCTGATATAGAGATCGCACAGGCTGCGAAAATGAAAAGGATCAGCGAGATAGCCGCAGGACTTGGTATCAGTGAGGAGGATATCGAGCCTTACGGTCATTATAAAGCCAAGCTTTCCGAGAAGCTCTACTCCAAACTTGCATTTAAGGAAGACGGAAAGCTAATTCTTGTTACAGCAATAAATCCTACGCCTGCCGGAGAAGGCAAGACCACAGTGAGCGTCGGACTTGCCGAAGCTATGGGCAGGATAGGTGAGAAAGCCGTTCTTGCTCTTCGTGAGCCGTCACTCGGCCCGGTTTTCGGAATGAAGGGCGGAGCTGCCGGCGGCGGATATGCTCAGGTAGTTCCTATGGAGGACATCAATCTCCACTTCACAGGAGATATGCACGCTATCACTGCTGCCAATAATCTCCTCTGTGCTGTTATCGATAACCATATCCAGCAGGGAAATGATCTTCGCATCGACCAGAGAAGGATAATGTTCAAACGCTGCATGGACATGAACGACAGAGCTTTGAGAAATATCGTTATCGGTCTCGGAGGAAAGGCTAATGGCGTTCCCCGTGAAGACGGATTCAATATAACAGTTGCATCTGAGATAATGGCTATTCTCTGCCTTGCATCAGATATAGCTGACCTCAAGGAAAGGCTCGGAAATATCCTTGTGGCATACGACCTCAGCGGCGAGCCTGTATTTGCAAAACAGCTCGGTGCGTGCGGTGCTATGACCGCTCTTCTCAAAGATGCACTCAAGCCTAATCTTGTTCAGACTCTTGAGAATAATCCTGCCTTCATACACGGCGGACCTTTTGCAAATATCGCACACGGCTGCAATTCTGTAAGAGCTACGAAGCTCGCTCTCAAGCTCGGTGATTACTGCATCACAGAAGCAGGATTCGGCTCTGACCTCGGTGCGGAGAAATTCTTCGATATCAAGTGCAGATACGCAGGCCTCAGACCGTCATGTGTCGTTCTTGTAGCTACTATAAAGGCTCTCAAATATAATGGCGGCGTACAGAAGAACGACCTCGCTAAGGAAAATATGTGGGCATTGGAGAAAGGCATCGTAAATCTCCGCACACATATCGAGAATATGCACAAATACCATGTTCCGGTAGTCGTTGCGATAAACCGCTTTACAACTGATACAGAGCAGGAGATAAGATTCGTAAGGGATTTCTGTGCTGAAATGGGAGTTGAAGTCTCTATGTGTGAGGTATTCACAAAGGGCGGTGAAGGCGGTATCGACCTTGCTGAAAAGGTAAGGGATACTATCCGAATGTGCGAGGGCAATGAAGAATCATTTGCTCCTATATATCCGACCGAACTTCCTATCAAGGACAAGATAGAGATCATCGCCAGAGAGATCTATCGTGCTGACGGAGTTGTATATACATCACAGGCAGAAAAGGCTATCAAGGAGATAGAGAGCATCGGGTTCAGGACTCTTCCTGTCTGCGTTGCGAAGACACAGTATTCTCTCTCTGACGATCCGACACTTCTCGGTAAACCGAAGAATTTCAAGATAACAGTCCGTGATGCCAGACTCTCATCGGGTGCAGGATTCGTCGTTATATATACAGGCGATATCCTCACAATGCCGGGACTTCCGAAGCATCCTGCCGCATACGATATAGACTGTGACAACAACGGAAATATCTTAGGACTTTTCTGATATGATAAGAGTCATTACCCATTCGCCGTCAGAGACGATCGCAGCAGCAGAGAAGCTCGGTTCTCTGCTGAAAGCAGGTGACATCATAGCCTATAAAGGCGGACTTGGTGCAGGAAAGACGACTTTTACAAGAGGCCTTTCAAAAGGTCTCGGACTTGGTGATAATGTCACATCTCCGACTTTTGCACTCGTCAACGAGTACAGAGGCGGCAGGATGACGCTCTATCATTTCGATATGTACAGGATAAATTCAGAGGAAGATCTTGAATCAACAGGATTCTATGACTATCCTTTCGAGGAGAACTGTGCGGCTATCGAATGGTCGGAGAATATATCAGGATTCCTGCCGAAGGATACGATATATATAACTATAAATACTCTCTCGGAGAACGAGAGGGAGATCATCATTGAGGAGGGCGGAAGATTTGCTGATTCTTGGGATTGATACATCAGGAAAAACCGCATCAGTCGCTCTTTTCGACAGCGATACGGAAGTATTCCTCGCACAGAACACGCTTTATACCAGCAGGACTCATTCTCAGGTAGTAATGCCTATGGTGAAGGATATCGTTACGCAGACAGGCCATGAGATGAAGGATATCTCTGCTGTTGCGGCTGCGAACGGCCCTGGTTCCTACACAGGACTCAGGATAGGTGTTGCTGCCGTAAAAGCGATGTGCTTCGCTCTTGGCTGCAAGTGCTGCGGCGTATCTACGCTTGAAGGACTTGCATTCAGCAATATCCAGTACAAGGGTACGATATGTTCTGTCATGAAGGCGAGGGGTGAGCTTGTCTATACCTGCTCATACAAGAGCGACGGATATTCGCTTGAGCCGCTATGTGATGAGGGGATAATCAGCCGTGACGAACTTGCAGAGTTTCTTGCATTCAACGGAACGGAAGTGCTTCTGTGCGGTGACGGTGCTGCTGATATGTTCACGGATTACCGCTCACCGATGTTCGTTATAGCTCCGCCTCAGACGAGACTCCAGACAGCGGCGGGCATCTGCCTTGCAGGTCTGTCCAAAGAGCTTGTTCCGCCGGAGAAACTCGAAGTATCGTATCTCCAGAAGGTAAAGGCTGAAAAAGACCTTGAAGACAAAAATAACGGACATGATAATAAATAAATCTATGTTAGGAGAATTACAATGATAGCTATTGGCTGTGACCACGCAGGAGTTGAGATGAAAAAAGCTGTTATCGAAGCTCTCTCTGCTCAGGGTTTTGAATTCAAAGACCTCGGAACTGACGGTGAACCGTGTGACTATCCCGTCATCGCAGAGGCAGTCTGCAAGGAAGTAACTTCAGGCGGCTGCGAAAAGGGGATCCTTATCTGCGGAACAGGTATAGGTATGTCTATGGCAGCAAACAAGATCAAAGGAATTAGAGCGGCTCTCTGTGCTGATTACTTCTCAGCAAAGTATACACGCCTTCACAATGATGCGAACGTTATGTGCATGGGTGCAAGAACTATCGGTCAGGGACTTGCGTGCGAACTTGCAGAGGTCTTCCTTAAAACAGGCTTCGAGGGCGGCAGACATCAGAGACGCATCGATCTTATAACAAAGCTCGAAAACGAATAAGTATCTATATCCGGAACAGGAGGTATTTGATATGTCAGAATTACATATAATAGATCACCCGCTCGTTCAGCATAAAATGTCTCTTATGAGAGACAAGAACACAGGTGCTAAGGAGTTCAGGGAACTCGTTTCAGAAGTTGCAATGTTCATCTGCTACGAGGCAACAAGAGATCTTCCGCTCAAGGAGATCGAGCTTGAGACTCCTCTTGCTGTTGCCAAAACAAAGATAATCTCCGGCAGAAAGCTTGCATTCGTTCCGATACTCCGTGCAGGACTCGGAATGATCGACGGCGTTACAGCACTCGTACCGGCAGCTAAGATCGGTCACATCGGCCTTTTCCGTGATCCGGAGACAAAGCAGGCAGTACAGTATTATTCAAAACTCCCGGAAGATATCTCAGAGAGAGATGTCATCATAATCGATCCTATGCTCGCTACAGGCTTTTCAGCTTGTGCTGCTATCGATGAGATCAAAAAGCAGGGAGCAAAGAACATCAAGTTCATGTGTATCCTCTGTGCTCCTGAGGGAGTAGAGGCGGTACAGAAAGCTCATCCGGACGTTGATATATACGCTGCTGCACAGGATGCAGGTCTCAATGAGGAGAAGTATATCGTTCCGGGCATCGGTGATGCAGGCGACAGGATATTTGGTACAAAGTAAAAGCAAAGGGGCTTTATCGTATGGTAAAGCTCCCTTTTTTATTGAAAAAATATTTACATTTATCAGCGATAATATTTTTGTTTTGATGTTGCAAATCAGCCGGAAATGTAGTATAATATTTCAGATAGAAGATTTTTGGAGGTTTTTTTATGTGCGGGATCGTAGGTTTTACGAATTCAGTAGGTGACACAGGAGAGATCATCGGAGCGATGATGGATCGTATAAGACATCGTGGGCCGGACGCAGAAGGAAAATATGTTGACGAGGATATCGCACTCGGTCATCGCAGACTGAGTATCATCGATGTCAGCTCACAGGGAGACCAGCCTATATTCAATGAGGACGGCTCACTCGTCATCGTTTTCAACGGAGAGATCTATAACTACCGCCAGATACGTGACAGACTTATCGATGCAGGTCATACATTTTCGACCAATACCGACACAGAGGTACTGATACACGGTTATGAGGAGTACGGCGAAAAGCTTCTGAATATGCTGAGAGGTATGTTCTCGTTCGTTATATGGGACAAGAAGAAGAAGGAGCTTTTCGGAGCAAGGGATTTCTTTGGCATCAAGCCGATGTACTATGCACAGATGAACGGAACGTTCATGTTTGGCTCGGAGATAAAAAGCTTTCTCGAACATCCGTCTTTCGTTAAGGAACTGAACACTGATGCACTCGAAAACTACCTCACGTTCCAGTATTCACCAGCAGATGAGACATTCTTCAGGAATGTGTATAAGCTACAGCCGGCTCATTTCTTCCGCTACAAGGACGGTAAACTTGAAATGAAACGCTACTGGGACGTTCATTTCGATGCAGACAATGGCCCTGACCTTAAAGAATGGGTAAACAGGATATCTGACACTTTCCGTGATTCTGTAAAAGCCCATAAGATCGCTGATGTTGAAGTAGGTTCGTTCCTTTCGAGCGGAGTAGATTCAAGCTATGCAGCAGCCGTTGCAGAGGTGGATAAGACTTTCACTGTCGGATTCGGAAACGACGAAAAGTACAACGAGATAGGCTGGGCAAAGGAATTCTCAAAAGCAATCGGCAAGGAGAATACGAGCAAAGTGATAACTCCGGAAGAATACTGGGACAGCCTTAAAAAGATTCAGTATCATATGGACGAACCTCTTGCAGATCCTTCTGCTGTTGCACTTTACTTCGTATGCAATATCGCAGCAGAAAAAGTCAAGGTTGTCCTTTCAGGTGAGGGAGCTGACGAGATATTCGGAGGATATAACGTTTACAGTGATCCGGACGGAACTCTATATGATCGTGTTCCGAGAGTTATCCGCCGCTGCATCGGCAATATTGCCGAAAAGCTCCCGGCTAAGCGAGGAGTCAATTTCTTCGTGAGAAAAGGAAAGGACGTTGAGGAGCGTTTCATCGGAAATGCCTATATGTTCAAGCCGGAGGAGCGTAAAGCTCTGCTGAAAATAAAGACATCAGCTCCTGATCCGACTGCCCTTACACGCCGTTATTATAAGCGTGTAAAGGGAAAAGATGACGTTACCAAGATGCAGTATCTCGATCTGCATATGTGGATGGCAGGGGATATCCTCCTCAAAGCCGATAAGATGAGCATGGCGAATTCTCTCGAACTCCGTGTGCCTTTCCTTGACAAGAAAGTCATGGCTCTCGCACAGACTATCCCCACAAAATATAGGGTAACACACAGCAAGGGTACAGATGAGACAAAGTATATCACAAAATATGCCATGAGACTCGCTGCAAAAAAGGATACCCCGAAACAGACAGCAAAGACTGCTGCCAAAAAGAAACTCGGTTTCCCTGTACCGATACGTGTATGGCTCAAAGAGGATAAGTACTATAACATCGTCCGCAGTACATTTGAGAGCGAAAATTCCGAAAAATTCTTCAATACTCCGCTCCTTGTGAAACTGCTCGACGATCATCGCAGCGGAAAAGCCGACAACAGCAGGAAGATATGGACAGTGTTCATATTCCTTGTATGGTACAGCGTGTACTTTGATAATAACGGCAAATATTAAGTGAATGTCAAATATTCATACGCTCATTTGTAATGTGTCTTGCACATACGCAGATATCCAACGCTAAAATTTGCAGTTTTCTGCAATAAACCAATGACAATAAAATCGGAGGAAAAAGAATATGTTTACAGAATATCAGCATTTGATCGATCTCAGTGATTATCCGGTGAACTGGTGGAAGAATGTAGTTTCGCTCGGTGAGGAGATACGCAATGATCCGGCAAGATTCGCTCATGAATGTGACGGAAAGGTAATGGCTACGCTCTTCTACGAACCTTCCACACGTACACAGATGTCATTCCAGACAGCTATGATAAGGCTCGGCGGAAAGATCATAGGATTCGATAATCCGGCAAATTCATCTGTATCAAAGGGAGAGACTATCAAGGACACGACCAAGATAGTCAGCAGCTATGCGGATATTCTTGTTATACGCCACCCCGTTGC
Organism: Ruminococcus flavefaciens; assembly: GCA_902796705.1. Lineage (GTDB taxonomy): Bacteria > Bacillota > Clostridia > Oscillospirales > Ruminococcaceae > Ruminococcus > Ruminococcus flavefaciens_W. The sequence continues at coordinate 8,287 of CADBQF010000252.1, read as the reverse complement.
CGGTGCAGCAAAAGCAGCCGCTCTTACAGCAGAATGCCCTGTAATAAATGCAGGCGACGGAGGACACCTCCACCCGACTCAGACTCTCACAGACCTTCTTACACTTAAAATAGAGAAGAAGAAACTCAGCGGACTTACGATAGGTATGTGCGGTGATCTTATCAACGGCAGAACCGTCCATTCGCTCTGCAAGGCACTTTCAATGTTTGAGAACAATAAATTTGTCTTCATCTCTACTCCGGAACTCCGTATGCCTGCATATATAAAGGATATTATCAAGGCTAACGGCAGTACATTCGAGGAGGCGGATACCCTTGAGGAAGCTATCGGAGATCTTGATGTTCTCTATATGACACGTATCCAGCAGGAGCGTTTTGCAAGCCGAGAAGAATATCTCGCTCAGAAGAATACTTACGTTCTCGACAGAAAAAAGATGCAGCTTGCAAAACCTGATATGATAGTAATGCACCCCCTTCCGAGAGTCGATGAGATAACCGTTGACGTTGATGAAGATAAGAGAGCAATGTACTTCACTCAGGCTAAATACGGCGTTTTCGTGAGAATGGCTCTGATACTTACGATGCTCCGTGAGAAAAAACAGTTCGAGATCCTCAAGGGCAGGGAATACAGCGGTGTAGTCTGTGATAATCCACGCTGTATAACAAATCATGAACATTATCTTCCGAAGAGCTTCCGTTCAAGCCGTGATGAAACTCTCCTTGAATGTGAATTCTGCGATGAGAGAAAGCTTATATAAAAACTGATACATCATCAAAAGGCAGATACCTCCTGTGTGAGGTATCTGCCTTTTGCGTATATATCATCTATGCTGCAATAGAAACAGCTTATAAGACAGTATAGAAAACAAAGACGTGCATCAAAAAAGAAAGACTGCATAGAACCTACGCAGCCTTTCTTTCTCAAAAAACATTCTTTTTATTAAAGGAACGGGAGTATGATAGCTCCGAGGATCATTATGCCTGCAATAGCAAGGACTGCGATCCTCTTGCCAGTGGATTTATTAGAACCGTTGCTGCTCAAAGTCATTCACCTCTCAATGCTTATTTTTAACACGCTTGCGGCGGTTAGGAACGTAATCACCGAATACATCGGACTTTTTGCGTCCGGCGTAGGCAGATCTTTTTCTGTCGGGCTTGTGCCTTGATCTGTCAGAGAGACTGTGATTCCTCTTGTCGGAGGAAAAGCTGCTCTTTTCTGAGCGTTTGCCGCCCTTATAGAGTTTCACTTCGACCTGATGACCGTTTATCTTCATGGGATTTGTGCTGTCGATGATATAATCCATTTCAGCTTCGGGAACTTCGACAGTCGTGTGATCGTCGAATATATCTATCTTACCGAAATCCTGACCTGACATACCGGTAGCATCGACCAATGCACCGAGGATAAAGTTCGGGGCGATCCTTTTGCTGCGTCCGATGTTGATATCGACCTTGACAGTAGGGATATCCTTTCCACGGCGGCTCTTTTTGATAGGACGTGCAGACTCAAATTCGGGGAGAGCAGCAGTTTCGGCAGAAAGTTTTTCACTTATGATCCTTGCAGCGGCTTCACGGTAATCGATGCCTTTTGAAGCGAGGATATCGAGTATCTCGTATGCTTCATGAGAAGGAGCATCATATGAAGATATCTCGTTTACGAAGCTGTTCTTCTTGATAGCGATGACATCTGCTTTGTCGGGAAGCTCCATTTCACGGATATCAGCCTTGGTGTATCTCTGGATATCACGGAGTTCAAAGAGCTGTTTCCTTCCGCTGATGAGAGTGTACGCACTGCCGGTGTGACCGGCTCTTCCTGTTCTGCCTATGCGGTGGATATAGTATTCATTATCCTGCGGAAGATCGTAGTTGAATACAGCATCGACACCGCTGACATCGATGCCTCTTGCTGCTACATCGGTAGCAACGAGTATCTGGGTAGTCTTGTTCTTGAAGCTGTTCATCACCTGAGTTCTCTGGAGCTGTTTCATTTCTCCGTGGAGGCCGGCAGCGTGAAAACCGGACTTCACGAGAGCCTCTGTGAGTTCATCGACCATTTTTCTCGTATTGCAGAAGACCATTGCTGATGAGGGAGAATATGCCGACAGAAGAAGTTTGAGAGCATCAGTCTTGCGTCCCATGGCAACGCTGAAATAGAACTGTTCAACGAGCGAGACTGTTTTCTGTGCTGATTTTATCTGAATGTGTATCGGATCGTTCTGGAATTTTTCAGTAATAGCGAGGATAGCCGGAGGCATCGTAGCTGAAAAGAGGACTGTCTGCCTTTCTTGCGGGATATCGGAGAGAATGGATTCGATATCTTCACGGAAACCCATATTGAGCATTTCGTCAGCTTCATCGAGAATGACGCATCTGATGTTCTGGAGTTTGAGCGTGCGTCTGCGGATATGATCCATGATCCTTCCGGGAGTACCGATTATGATATTAGCACCACGTTTAAGCTCGAATATCTGTTTTTCCATACCCGCACCGCCGTAGACAGCAGCAGTCTTTACAGATCTCTTGAATTTTGCGAATTTGCGTATCTCTTCATTAGCCTGAACAGCAAGCTCACGGGTAGGGCAGAGGATAAGCACAGCAGGGAGCTTCTTATCTTCCGAAGTTATGCTCTCGACAGCAGGGATACCGAAGGCGGCTGTCTTTCCTGTCCCTGTATTGGAGTGACCGATGACATCTCTGCCTTCGAGAAGAAGAGGGATACTTTTTTCCTGTATCTCGGTCATTTCAGTGAAGCCAAGCTCATCAACGGCGAGGAGGAGTTCCTGTGAAAGATTCAATTCATTAAAACGCATTATGGTTCCTTTCAAAAGCCTTTATAAAGGCATACATATATAGTGATAATTTACCAATTATATGATAACATAAATCCGGTGAAAGGTCAAGGATAAATCTTCTTTATTGTGAGATTTGACAAACAGGAAATAATATGATAGAATATATCCGGAGCGTGATACATATGAAGACCAGACGACTGACTGAACTTTCGCTGATAACGGCTATGGCACTGATAGTTTTTGTCATTGAGCTGAGATTCCCGGATATTTTGCCCATACCCGGCGTGAAACTCGGACTGGCGAATATATTCACTGTTTATACTGTTTACAGATTCAGTGCAAAGGAATCGCTGCTCATGGTATTGTCAAGGATAATACTCGGAGCGATATTCTGCACGAATGTTCAGGCGTTTATCTACAGTTTCTGCGGAGCGATGCTCTGTCTGGGCGGTATGCTTCTTATCAGAAAAGTCATTCCGAAGGAATATGTCTGGCTTTGCAGCATTATCGGTGCTGTACTTCACAATACAGGACAGATCGCAGCGGCAGTGTGTATGACACGTTCGCCGGCAGTTTTGTTCCACTATCCGGTACTGATAATATCCGGCTGTATCGCCGGAGCATTCACCGGTATCACCGCTCAGCTCTTGCTGAAGCGTAAGCTTCCGGGACAGACCGACAACGAAAACAGGAGGATGGAAAATGAATCCGATATCATTACTTAAACTTAAACCCCAGCTCAAAGAATTCAAGAAGCGTCACCCGAAATTCTTCCCGTTCATCGGTGAAGTGACAAAGACAGCAGATGTTGACAGCGTTATCGAAGTTTCGCTGAAAACATCAGACGGAAAGACTATCGTTTCAAATTTCAAGCTTACCGAAGAAGATGTAGCAATGTTCGCAGACGTTAGAGCTGCACTTAACAAGTAAGCTTAGTATTCTATGCCTTTTCTTGCCTGTACGCCTTTTGTGTACGGGTGCTTGACGGCAGCCATGTGGGTGATATAATCTGCTTTTGACAGAAATATATCATCAGGGCCTCTTCCGGTCACTATTATCTCTGCACTGTCTTTCATGTCAAGCAAAGCGGCTGTAAGCTCACGGTCAGCAAGGCCGAGAGAATATGCAGCAAGAAGCTCGTCAAGAACGATGAGACCGGCTTTTCCGGAGCGGACAAGTTCGCAGGCTTCGGAGAGCATCTCATCGTGCCTTAATGTGACGAGCTTTTTTTCTTCGTCCGTCATAAGTCTGGTGAATCTTGCACCTGTGCAGGAACGCACCTGTATGCCGAGAGCTTTCATCTGTGCTATCTCTGAGGAGTCACCGTTTTTGAGGAACTGGAAGAAAAAACATTTTATCCCGGCACCTGATGCCCTGACTGCAAGACCGGCAGCAGCAGTGGTCTTCCCCTTGCCGTCGCCGCAGTAAATATGAAGCATATAACGCACTTCCTTTCTGTATGATATTATTTTATCACAAAAAGGGAAAAAGTTCAAGTATGTCATTATCTTAAAGTAACTGAATTAACTATATATGTGTCTATTAGATGAAAAACAGGTGAAAATCACTGTTTTTTCGGGAAAACGCTTGATTATTTTCGGAAATATGGTATAATGAATACAGGAGTATTCATTATATACTTACATTAATATTTCTGGAGGTGTGCCTTATGACAGTCGATACAAAAGATCTCGTCGCTACGATCGCTTATATGATCGGTGTGAAGAAACATATCGTTGAACAGTGTTTTGATGCGGAATGTCATGATACTCTGCAAGCCCTGTATAAGGATCAGAATGCTACTACTATCAGGTATCTGTGCAAGCTTCGTACAAGTCTTATGCTAAAATTCAAGAAAACAGATGATGCGATGCGTTACGACCTGCAAAATCTTGACAAGCTCGAATGGTTCGATCATGATAATATCAAACAGCTCGAAGAATGGGGAATAAATGTCATTCAGCCTAATTACCGGTCAGAAAAATATATGATTGATATATCAAAGCTTCTGAGCGAGAATATAGATAAATGCTCCGGACTATTCTACGAATGGCTCAACTGGGCGTATATAAGGGATCTTTTCTGTGTGCCTAAATATACAAAAAAGAACGTTCTGAAAAATGAATTTGAAAAGTATATGGCGAATATAGAAAAATATCCGTTTCAGGTATATATCCACTGGAATCCAACAGACAGCGGAAGCATTTTATTTACTGACGGGAAATTCATCGATATCCTCTACCGTCAGCACGGAGACCGTTTTGATGACTATTCCAAATATCACGATGCACATGATGAAACGAAAAATAATATATATGATTTTGTCGAGCGTAGCAACAGGACAGTTATAGCCGTAGACTGCGAAAATTCCGACGTATATAAACTATATGCCGTACTTAAAAACCTCGATCAGGACGGCCTTGCAAAGATCGAAAAGATATATCTTTTTGACGATAATCATACTACCAAAGCATGGAACTGGCTGTATAACTTCACTAATATCCCGGTCGAACATATAGAAGTAGAACGTGTCACCAACCGCAAATCTCTTGTTGACATAAAAATGACCGCCGGCATCTGCAAGAATTACTATGAAGACGGTATCGATTCATTCATACTGGTATCGAGCGATTCGGATTACTGGGGACTTATATCATCGCTCCCGAATGCCGGGTTCCTTGTAATGTATGAGTATGCAAAATGTGGTTCAGCTATTAAAAATGCACTGTCTGAACACGGGATATACTACTGCTCGATAGATGATTTTTGTTCGGGCAATGTTGAGGAATTCAAGAGAACAGTGCTTCTCGACATACTCGGCAAATATCTTCCGGATATACCGTATATCAACGGAAAGGAACTTGTTCAGCATATATACACGGAAGCAAGACTGAATGCTTCTGACAGTGAAAAAGAGAATTTTTATAATCGCTATATAAAAACACTTACACTTAAATGCGAAGCGGACGGTACGTTCAGGATCGTCCTCAGGAATTGAATTATTATGGATATTATCGATATTTCAAAGGGGGAAGGTATCCTTCCTCCTGTTTTTTCAAAATTGTCCGAGCCTCAGCTCCGACATTATTATGAACCGGACGAGGGGATCTTCATTGCAGAAAGTCCTCTCGTTATCGGCAGGGCTTTAGATGCAGGATATGAGCCTCTGATCTTCCTTGCTTCACGGGAAGATATTTCCGGACAGGCAGCCGGAGTGATCGCAAGGTGCGGCGATATCCCCGTTTATACGGGCGATGAGGAAGATGTAGTGGATATTACGGGCTTCCGGCTCGTCAGAGGAGCGTTGTGTGCTTTCAGACGGATGAAGCTTCCTGGATACAGGGAAGTGCTTTCCGTCAGCAGCCGTCTTGCAGTTCTGGAAGATGTTGTCAATCCGACGAATATCGGAGCAATAATCCGTTCTGCTGCCGCACTTGGAATGGACGCTGTCCTGCTGACTGAAAAATGCAGTGATCCTTTGTACAGGCGTGCGTCAAGAGTCAGCATGGGAACTGTTTTCCAGATACCGTGGGCATATCTTCCGGACAGCGAAATCCCGTTCCCGGAGCTTCTCCGGGAAGAAGGCTTTGCCTCGGCAGCTATGGCACTGACAGACGATTCGGTGAGCATAGATGACGAAAAACTGTCATCAGAGAAAAAACTTGCCGTCGTCCTCGGCACAGAGGGAGAAGGACTGCGTTCAGAAACGATCTCCGCCTGTGACTACACTGTAAAAATACCCATGTTTCACGGAGTTGATTCCCTGAACGTTGCGGCTGCAAGTGCTGTTGCTTTCTGGCAGCTCCGCAGCAGAAAGGAATAATTATATGGATAAGTTAAAATGGGGCATCATCGGTGCCGGCAGGATAGCCGATACTTTCTGCACGGCACTTAAAGAGTGCGGAGAAGCAGAAGTTATCTCCGCTGCATCGAGAAATATTATGAGAGCGAAGAAATTTGCCGATAAATTCAATATACGTGAGTATTACAGCAGCGGGCGGGATATCGCTGTTATCAGTCCTGTCGATGCTGTTTACATCGCTACTCCGATGTCGAGCCACTATGAATATGCGAAGATGTGCATTGAGAACGGAAAAAACGTCCTTTGTGAAAAGTCCGTAACACTTAATTCCGCACAGCTTTCCGAGCTTCTTGCTCTTGCGGAGAAGAAAGGCGTTTTCTTTATGGAAGCGATGTGGATGAAGTGCCGTCCTGTATTTATAAAGGCTAAAGAATGGGCAGATTCCGGCAGGATAGGGGAGATACGCTCTGTCAAAGCAGATTTCAGCAATCTCGTGAAGTACGATCCGTATGACAGATTATTCAAGCCGGAAAGCGGAGGCGGTTCTCTGCTCGATATGGGAGTATATCCGCTTACGCTTGCAGATTCATTCCTCGGAGAGCCTTGTGAGATAATAAGCAATGCTGATATATCTGAGGATATCGATATGAGCTGTTCGGTACTTCTGAGATATCCTTCCGGTGCGTTTGCATCGGTATATTCCGGATTATCTCTGCCGTCACGCAATAATGCAGTTATCAACGGAACAAAGGGCAGCATCGTATTCGGGGACTGCTTCTTCTGCACGGACGAGGTAACGCTTTATGATGCAGCCGGTGAAACAGCCGGAAAATTCACCTGCAAGAATGAGATAAACGGCTATGAATATGAGATAAGGGAATTTTCACGCTGCATACGTGAGGGCGTAAAAGACAGCACCCTCGTTCCTCATTCCGGAACAGTTTCGGTAATGAAAGTAATGGACGAGTGCCGCCGCCAGTGGGGATTGAAATATCCGAATGAATAAAAATACCGGGGAAGAACGGAAATGCTTCTTCCCCGGTTTTTATTATAGCTCATCTTCTTGGCGAAGGTCTTGAACCTGTGTATCTTGCGTCCATGGTCGCATCAACACCGGACATACGCTCGTTCGGCTGGATTATGACAGTAGCCGGATTGTGCTGAGCCCATTCAAACATATACGATTCACCTGAACTCTGTCCGATGAAATTACGCCACGATATATCTGTCCTGAATTCCGGATCTGCACCTATCCAGCAAACAGTAGCGTCCGGATCTGATTCGATAGTTGAACCGTTCTGGATATTGCTGAGGACGAGAGGGTTTCCGTCCACCAGAACTGCAACGAATGCGTTCGGGCCGTTGCCTGTGAGGGTAGATGTTGCAAGGCCTTTCTGGGAAATAATACCCTGAGCAAGAAAACGAACATTGTACTTGCAGTCTCTTGTGAAAGCGAGGATATTTTCGCTTTCCACAGAGATCATCTCTCCCTGCTGGAGCTTGTAAACGACGATGTGCTGCTGACGGTTCGCATAGTAAGTGATGCTGTCGCCCTGGAATTCTACCTTCATAAGAGGGAGATTTTCACCAGTAAAACGCCTTGCGAGCTGTCCGAGGAAAGCACGTCCGGCACTTTCTTCAGGGCCGAGCATGACTTTTGTGAATTTGTAGTTTTTTGCACCGTAACATTCACC
>CADBQF010000251.1 GCA_902796705.1 Ruminococcus flavefaciens | reverse complement strand
TGTTCCGCACCTTCTTTTTCATAAAAGATCAAATAACATCAAAATATTTCAAATTTTATTTAATGAAATATGTATTATGCACGATTTTGGAAATGGATAACTTTTAATTTATTATTTCTCTTGAAAAAGTGATGATTATGTGATAAAATCAATATATTGACTGTTATGTGACAGATATTTTTACTGCGAAAGGAAGATAATTTTGAAAAAGAAAAGAACTCTTGCAGCTCTTCTTGCTGTGATACTTGCCGCCTCACAGATGACTGCTTGCGGAGACAAGTCGTCTTCTTCTGACGAAAGCCCGGCTGCTGCTGCTTCTGCTGAATCTGAAACTTCATCAGAAGGCGAAACTTCCGCTCCGGAGGAAGATTCCAAACCCGATGAAAAGCCTGCTAAAGACAACAGCTCCAAATATATCGGTATCGGTGAAGTCGGAAACAAGTGGATTTGCTCTATTATTGCCGGTGCTGTATCTGCCGACACAAAAGTTGAGCTGAAAGATGATTTCTACACAGCCGCAAATCTCGATATGCTCGCTTCATATGAGATAAAACCCGGTCAGTACAGTGCCGGTACTGCTGTCGAATCCTCAGAAATACTCAAGGAAAGACTCTATTCTATCCTCGATGACGAGTCCCTCGACGATCACAATGCCGAACTCGTTCACAAAGTATATTCTTTAGTCCTCGACTGGGACAAGAGAAACAGCCTCGGAGTTGAACCTTTCAAGGCTACTATCAAGAGCATTCAGGACACTCAGACTCTTGATGAGCTTCTTGATCTCCTCAGAGATTCCGATGATCCGTTCCTCACTTCATTTGTAGGTATGAGTGTTGATGCCGGTATCGGAAACAAGGATATGAATACAGTATATATCTCACCCGGAACTACATTCTATTCTGATGCTGCCGACTATGCAGAGCCTTCTCAGCAGGCACTTGCAATGAAGCTGTTCTATACGAGCTTTGTGGAAATGGCACTCGGTAAATTCGGCTACACAAAGGACGAGGCTAAAGATGCTATCGACCAGGCATTTGAATTTGAGACTCTCTTCACAAAGTCTGTACCGAGCTTTGAAGAGATGAATGAACCCGGCTTCAGACAGGCTCACGACAATGTGTATACATACGACGAGTTAAAGGAACTTGAAGGCAATGTCCCGATCGTTGAATGGCTCGATGCAGAAGATATGCCGAAATCAGACAGCTATACCGTTATGATTCCTGAATGGCTCTCTGACCTCGGTGATGCTCTTACCGAAGAAAACCTTCCTATCATAAAGAGCTATCTCCTTACTCATTATGCTATAAGCGTAGTCCAGCTCGCTGACCGTGAATCTCTCGAACAGGCATACGATATCCAGAACAAGTTCCTCGGCGGTGAAGGTATCCCGGAAGATAAAGAGATCGCACTCGGAATGGTATCTACTATGACCGGTTTTGCTCTCGATTATCTCTACATCGATCAGTTCTGCTCCGAAGAAAAGCGTCAGGAGATCATCGATATCGTCAACGAATTCAAGGACTATTATCATGAGATGCTCGCTGAGGAAGACTGGCTCTCCGAGGAGACAAGAGAAAAAGCTATCGAGAAGCTCGACGCTATCAAGATCAACGCCTGCTTCTCTGATGACCGCATCGACTATTCAGATTTTGACCTGAGTTCTGCTGAGGATATATACTCTCTCTCTGTTCTCGTAAACGATTATACGATTGAAGAAATGAAGAAGAAGATCAATCAGCCCGCTGAGACTGATATGTTCAAAAAGACTTCAACACTTGATACAAATGCTTACTATAACCCTGTAGACAACTCGATCACTATCCTCTGCGGTATCCTCGAAGGCGGATTTGAACCCGGCAAGGGCATAGAACATGACCTCGGCTCTATCGGCTTTGTTATCGGCCACGAGCTTACCCATGCTTTCGATCCGAACGGTGCTGAATACGATAAGGACGGAAACTACATCAACTGGTGGACTGACGAGGACTTCGATGCTTTCGATGCACGTTCACAGAAGGTCATCGACTACCTCGGCAAGATCACTCCTTACAAGGGAATGGAGCCTGTAAACGGTGCTCTCGTAAACGACGAGCTTATCGCTGATATGGGAAGTGTAAAGGCTTCTATGTATATCGCTTCAAAGCACGAAGGTTTCGACTATGACAAGTATTTCCGTACCTGTGCTGCTACATGGTCACAGATCTACGCCGAGCAGATGCTCCAGTACATTGTAAGCTCCGATAATCACCCGATCGGAAATCTCCGTGTAAATATCCCCCTCCAGCAGACAGACGAATTTATGGAAACCTACGATATCAAGGAAGGCGACGGAATGTACCTCGCTCCCGAAGATCGTATAGCTATCTGGTAATAAACGTTTTTTAAAGAACATCTATAAATCGAACCGCCCCGCATTGTGCAGTACATACAATGAGGGGCGGTTCGGTCATTTCTATCAATAATGTTCAGATATTTTTCACTATCTTCTTCCAGACCAGAGAAGCGGCTGTAAGGGCGGCTGCTCCGGTGAAGAGCCATATTTTATGGGACGATATCCCGGCTGACATCTGGAACAGAAAGAACACGCCGAGTTTCGTTTTAAGTGTGAGATTTAAGACGAAATACATTATCGATACCATATATCCCACGATAGCCGAGCCTGATACTGCTGATGCAAATATCCCTATCGCTCCGAGCAGGAAGGCATCGGCTGTGCCGGCTGCGATATGCCTCATATCCGCATCGCAGCCGTTGTTCCTCATTATCAGGACTGTCACGGAGAATATCGCTGCTGCTGCCAGTCCGAGGAACAATATCCTCACAAGGCAGATGAGCATATACGAAGTCTTCCTCACACGTATCATATCGAGAATGCACTCGTCCTGCTCCGGCAGGAATACCGGAGTAAGGAGTATCGTTCCTGTGAGCGAGAGATACATCTCTATCGGCTGTGCGGATAACTGACTGTTCAGCTCTGCCAGACCGAACAAGACCGGCGAGAGCATCGCAAACAGGACTGCCGCTGCAATATGCGGAAGATAATTATTTTTAAGATCTTTTATTACGCAGTTTGCCAAACACTCTGAATCCATTGAATACTCCCCTCCTTTTCAGTTCGTACACTCCTGCCGCACAAACGGCACAGACTATTCCGAGCAGCGTGTAAAAGCATCTGTTGAATATGAAATTATCAAAACCGCTCATGAACAGGCTTCTTTCCATTGGTGTGTTATGGCGTATCATGAGGTTAGTCTTGCCGATATTTCCGCTGAGAGGCCCTGCTATCGATACGAAGAACCATACAAACTGTACAAGAACGGCGGCTATTGCCGATGAAAGCTCCGTTATCAGCATATCAGCACCGGTGACTCCGATGACAGTCGGCATCACCCAAATAAGGGAATATTTATACATTGCAAGATGATCGAGTTCCATTCCGCCGTACTGACTTGATACGAGCATATCTGCCGCAAATGCCGTCAGAAGGACAGGTATCATCATCACGCACACAAGAGCTGCATAACGTGTGAGAACGAGCCTGAGCGACGATATCTTCCGTGAGCCGATGAGCTGTTCCATTTTGCTCCTGCGGTCACATATACAGAAATACGCTGCCACGAATACCGGGAGAAGTGCAAGGAATACCCCGTGATAATCGCAGAAAAGCCTTGCGAAGCCGTTCGTTACCTTGTCTTTGAGAGCAAAGTCATCGTAGTCTTTTTTTGCCATTTCATACGTTCTGGGAACTTCCGCAAAGTTCTCATATAATGTATCAGGTGCAAAGAACGAACCTCCGCCGAGGAGCTTGTCTGTCTCCTCCATAAGTCGTACAAAAGTCTGTTCATCTACTTTTATATCGAATTCCGGAAGCTGATAATAATTGAATGTTTCATCTTCCGAATAATACTCCGTATATTCAACAGGACAATCACTGAGAGCGTAGACTTCTCCTGTTTCAAGTCCGGTTATCTTGCTTATTATAGCTGTAAGTTTAGCTGACTTTTCATCATTGAGGCGGACGGTATGTATGAATCCATACGGATATGTAGTAAAGTGGTTGTTCAGATAATCCCTGACGAGTGACTCCGTTGCCCCGGACATCATCATGTCGGGATCATCTCCTGTCATCATTCCGTAACCTCCGCCGCCGGGAACGGGTTCTGATATCAGTTCGCCGTTCTTTGCGTCAGACCAGAACTGTGTAGAAAAATCGAGCAGCACCAGCACAAAGAAGATAATGTACACGACCGAGAAGATCATTCTTTTGCATTCTTTGAAAAACAGCATCATTCCTCACCTCCGTAATGTATTCCGCCCGATGTGATGCAGGCGATGTAGGCATCTTCAAGCCCCGGTTCTGCCGGCTGGACACCTGCTATATCAGGCTTTTCATCTGAGACAAGGCGTATCTGCACGTATTCGCCCTGTCTGACCATGCCGGTGACGTTGTACATATCTTTTATCTGGGGAATGAACCGGCTTTCAGTCATGAGCGTCCAGACTTTTCCTTTTGCATCGTCTTCGAGGGCAGAAACGCTTCCGTTCCAGATGACTTTTCCCTCACCGAGAACTGCGAGCTTGTCGCAGACTGATTCTATATCGCCTACGATATGAGTTGAAAGTATAACTATCCTGTCTCCGGCGACTTCACTGAGCAGGTTCCTGAAACGTATGCGTTCCTCCGGATCAAGTCCGGCTGTAGGCTCGTCTACAATAAGCACCTGCGGATCGTGGAGAAGTGCCTGTGCGATACCAAGACGGCGTTTCATTCCGCCTGAGAGAGCCTTGAACTTCTTGCTGCGGCTGTCGGAGAGATTCACTTTTTCGAGGAGCATATCTATCCTGTCACGGCGAAGCTGCTTCTTCATGCCGGAGAGCGAGCCGAGATAATCAAGGCACGCCTCCGCAGTCATCGAAGGATACATTGCAAATTCCTGCGGAAGATATCCCGTCATGGCACGTATCTTTTTTATATCATTGTCCGGAATGCCGCATACTGTAAAGCTGCCGCCGTTCTTCCTGAGAAGACCTGCGAGCGTTTTCATGAGAGTAGTCTTGCCTGCTCCGTTCCTGCCGAGCAGACCGAACATACCTTTTCCTATAGTCAGGTCAACATTGTCAAGTGCTTTTTTTCTTCCGTATTTTTTGCAGAGTCCTTTTATTACGATCTCTTTTTCCATATGACCAGCTCCTTATACAAAAATAGATCACAGTTCCGCAGCGGCATCTTTTCAGTACCGCTCCTTTGCTGTGATCTTATTATAAAATGCGATTTTCAACTTTTTATCTATTTTTAAAAAATATTTCCGGAAAATTCATATCCGGAAAAATGCCGTTAC
>CADBQF010000250.1 GCA_902796705.1 Ruminococcus flavefaciens | reverse complement strand
TCTTATTCAAGATCATTTATCTCCATAAATATCTTCTGCATCTGGAGATCGGTCTCAGCGATGCGTTCTGCACATTGCTTTAGCTGTTCGGATATTTCGGGAGTTATAGCAGCAGAGGGTTTGTATTTGAGCTGATGTTCAAGGCTCGCCCAGAAGTCCATAGCGATAGTTCTTATCTGTATCTCGACAGGGGCGTAGCTTTTCTGCTGTGACATATAAACGGGAACGCTCACTATCATGTGATAGCTTCTGTAGCCGCTCTGTTTCGGGGTTTTGATATAATCCTTCTGCTTGATGATAACGAAGTCATCACGGTTCGAGAGCATTTCAGCAATGGCGTAGATATCGCTTATATAGCAGCAGGTGACTCTTATCCCGGCGATATCGAGAAGATTTCTCCTTGCGGCATCGGGAGTGAGCGGAAGGTTCTTCTTCTGGAGTTTTCCGATGATAGACTGCGGAGATTTAAGGCGGCTCTCGATGTTGTGTATCGGGTTACGCTGAAATTTCACGCTGAACTCGCTGTCAAGTATATTCAGATAAGTCTTTACTACTTCTATGGCAGAATCGTAAAGATGTGAGAGCTGAAGAAAATCGTAGAATGTTCTTGCAAACTGTTCACGCATCGATTCATTATTAGCAGATGCAAGGGCAGGAAGATTCTCAAAAGTTTCTATGTAGAATTCTTTTTCACTCATTAAAACTTTCTCCTTTCAAGGATAATGAATGCTTATGCATTCATTATATCACATATTATAAAAAAGTCAATAGCAGAATTCCCATTTTTATGCAGAATAGTGTATAACAGATGAAAGCTGCGTGAAATAAAAGCCATAGTATCTCTGTTTCCTGAGATACTATGGCATGAGTCATATTCAGTTCTTTATCTGGGAAGCGACAAGGCTTTCGCCGCAGTAGATCTGGCGGAGCTTGGGCTTTTCGATCTTTCCGGTGGGATTTCTCGGAACGTCAGCAAAGATGATCTTGTGAGGTCTCTTGTATCTCGGAAGCTTCTGGCAGAATTTATTGATATCCTCTTCTGTACATTCATGACCGTCCTTTACGGAGATAATAGCAGCAGCGATCTCACCGAGTCTCTTGTCAGGAAGGCCGATAACAGCAACGTCCTTTATATCCGGGTGACTTCTGAGGAAGTCCTCTATCTGTACCGGATAGAGGTTTTCTCCGCCGCTGATGATAACATCTTTCTTACGGTCAACGAGGTAGATGAATCCGTCTTCGTCCTCCTGAGCCATATCTCCGGTGAGAAGCCAGCCGTCACGGAGAGTTTCGGCAGTTGCCTTTTCGTCACGGTAGTAGCAGGTCATGACACCGGGGCCTTTGACGCAGAGTTCTCCGACTTCGCCACGTTTTACCGTATTGAAATTCTCGTCAGCTATCTTGACTTCCCAGCCATAGCCGGCTTTTCCGATAGCACCGACTTTGTGGATATTCTCAACACCGAGATGAACGCAGCCTGGGCCGATCGATTCACTGAGGCCGTAGTTCGTATCGTACTGATGATTGGGGAATACCTTTTTCCAGCGGGCGATAAGTGACGGAGGAACAGGCTGAGCACCGATGTGCATGAGTCTCCAGCGTGAAAGGTCGTAATTTGAAAGGTCGATATCTCCTCTGTCGATAGCATCGAGTATATCCTGAGCCCACGGAACGAGCAGCCATACGATAGTACATCCCTCGTTGGAAGCAGTTTCAAGGATAGCCTTCGGCTTTACGCCTTTGAGGAGAACAGCCTTGCTTCCGGAATAGAGACTTCCGAACCAGTGCATTTTAGCACCTGTGTGGTAGAGCGGAGGTATGCAGAGGAACACATCATCTCTTGTCTGACCGTGGTGATTCTGTTCGCACTTGGCTGAGTGCATAAGGCTCTCATGGTTGTGGAGGATAGCCTTCGGGAAACCTGTTGTACCGGAAGAGAAGTAGATAGCAGCGTCGTCCTCGTTAGTAATAGTTATATCAGGAGCAGCACTTGCACAGTTAGCAGCAAGGCTGTCATAGTGTTCAGCGAAAGACGGACAGCCTTCACCAACGTAGAAAAGAAGCCTGTTTCTGCTGATCTCCTCAGCGATCTCCTCAACACGTCCGATGAATTCCGGGCCGAACATGAGAACGTCAACTTCTGCAAGGTCGAGACAATATTTTATCTCCTCCGGAGTATATCTGAAATTGAGCGGTACAGCCAATGCACCTGTTTTGAGTATACCGAAATAGATAGGCAGCCATTCGAGGCAGTTCATGAGGAGGATACCGACTTTGTCACCCTTGTGGACACCTCTTTCAAGGAGAAGATTCGCAAAGCGGTTAGCTTTTTCGTCAAATACTTTCCAAGTGATCTCACGTCTGTAGTGGCAGAGCGGATTTGGTTCGATAAGTTCATATTCTTTCCATGTGATACGTCTGACCTCGGTGATCTCCGGGTTCACCTCGACGAGAGCGACATCGTTGGCATAAAGTTCAGCATTTCGTTTCAATAATTCTGTAATAGGCATCTGAAAAAGTCCTTTCTTGTTATCATACGGCTTTTATGTATAAAAGCATAAAAACTGCAAAGTGATAAATCAAACTGTAGTTATATTGTATCACATTTCACCGGAAATGTAAAGTCCTTTTATGCTGAATAACTATTTTTAATATATATAACAAAAACCTGTATCCCACGGCATGAAAAAAGCCGCAAGGGAGCGATTCCCTTGAGGCTTTCATATCAGATATTATTCTTTTGAAAGATCAACTGTACCGCCCTCAGCAGGTGCATCAGCGGCAGGTGCAGGGACTTCACCGAATCTTGTTCCGCACTTCTCGCAGAATACCTGATCCGGATCGGAAGCTTCAGCACCGCAGTTAGCACAGATCTTCTTTACATCAGGAGCAGTACCGATGAGGTTCTGAGTTTCGGGAGTGTCATTATATCCCTCGATAGTCGGGATAACAGCAGGTTCTACCTTAGCTCCGCACTTATCGCAGAAACGCTGACCTCTGAGGATATCAGCACCGCAGTTAGCACACGGCTGCTTGTCCTCAAGTGAATTGAGGAGAAGACGGAACTTGTCAGCTCTCTCAGTTTTTGTCTTGATGTTGCTTATTGCATCAGCATATTCCGGCTCCGGCTCTGCCTCGTGAGCGGCGAAATATTTTTTTCCTATTTCAATATAAGCATTAGTGATATCGTTTTCAAGCTGGCTGATCTCTTTTTTGATACGAGTTTTTTCAGCGAGCTTCTTGGAATTCTCAGAAACGCTCTTAGCACCCTTTTCGACTGTATCTCCGACTTTTTCAGCAAATCCTCTTACTGAATCTAAAAATCCCATATTAAGACCTCCAAACTAAATTAATCACCGTATCGTCCGCATAAAACAGCTTTAGACACATATCGTGATTTAAGATTATTTTATCACATATTTATTGATTAGTCAAGTAAAATTTAACCAAAATGCAGTTTTTTTATTGCTGCAAAATATCAATGTCATATACTGCAAAAGCTGACAGCTCTGTATGCACGAACAGCCGCCTCAGAGAAATCGCTGCAAACCGATGAATAGAGTGTCATAAGCACATCGCCTTCTGATACCATATCTCCGGCGTGGCAGTTCATCACGATGCCGGCACTCATATCGACGCTGTCACCGGCGGAGAGCCGTCCTGCACCGAGTATCAGCGAAGCCATACCGATCTCGCTGCTGTTGACGGAGAGTATTTTTATATCGTGTGAAGCTCTTATCTCGTGGCTGAATCTTGCTTTTGGCAGAAGTGAGATATCGTCACATATCCTGCCGTCGCCGCCCTGAAGCTCTATCGTCCTGCGGAGGATATCGAGAGCTTTTCCGGAAGATACGGCTTCTTCCGCCATAGTGCGGCATTCGGAAAGGCTGCCTTTTCCGGCGAGTTCGAGCATATTGGCAGTGATATCCATACACAGCTCATAGAGAACGCCTTTTTTCCTGCCCTGCAATATCTCAACAGCTTCCGCAACTTCGAGGGCATTGCCGATATTTGATCCGAGTGGATCGTTCATATCGGTTATCATGGCACGGCATTTCTTTCCGGCATATCGTCCTATTTTTTCCATGAGCGAAGCAAGCACCTGAGCTTCTTCTTTTGTTTTCATGAAAGCACCCGAACCGTACTTCACATCAAGGAGGATACAGTCTGCATTCATGGCGAGTTTTTTGCTCATTATACTTGCACAGATAAGCGGAATACTGTCCACAGTACCCGTTACATTCCTGAGCGAGTATATCTTCTTATCAGCCGGGCAGATCTTCCCTGTCTGTGAGATTATCGAGAAGCCGGTCTTTCTGACGATATCAGAGAATTCATCGAAGGAAAGATCGGTGCGGTAGCCGGGAATGCTTTCGAGCTTGTCGATAGTTCCGCCGGTATGTCCGAGGCCTCTTCCTGACATTTTGGGGACAGCAACACCGCACGCAGCGGCAGCCGGGCCGATTATCAGGCTTGTCTTATCACCGACGCCGCCTGTACTGTGCTTGTCAACAGTTATCTTTCCGAAACCGCTGAGGTCGAGGACATCTCCGCTGTCACGCATAGCCATAGTCAGTGAGAATGTCTCACGTTCAGTCAGGCCGTTGAAGCAGACAGCCATGAGCCACGCAGACATCTGATGATCGGGTATATTCCCGTCAGTAAAACCGGCGACGAGCCATTTTATCTCCTCATCTGAAAGAGCTTCTGAGCGTTTGGTCTTATTGATAATATCGATAATGTTCATATTCCACCTCCTGTATTTTCATTTTACCATATTTAAAACATTTTTTCAATAGTTTTGTGATAAATTTTTTCTGATAATCACAAAGAATCGATAATAGCTATCGATACGACAAACGGAACGCCCAGAACGGCACTTCCTGCTACATTGAAAATGTTTATCGGGATATCTGCACCGAGGTACGGGCCGAGGTCATTTGTGAGAAAAAGTGCCGCAAGTCCCGTCACAACTCCGAAAACGACAGATGAGACACGTCTTTCCCTGTGCCTGTAATAAACAGCCATTATGAGCAGTATGACAGCGGCTATAACATAAAGTAACTTTTTTGCGATCATTTTTCACCTACATTAATATGTAACCGAGTGCGAGCATCAGTTTGATATCCGCACCCTCTTTGATAAGAAGGAACAGAAGAGCGGCTATGAGCATTTTTTCAGCGTCCGGCTTTCCGCCGGTGATCTCGTTCAGGAGCGACTGTATACTGTCAGCCGGCTGACGGTGAACGGACTGCTGGGGAACTTCCGGCGGCAGATCGGGCTTATCCTGATCTGACCGCCGGTGCATTTCCTGAGAACGTCTTATAGCGTCCATTCTCATTCTGCTGATATTATTGTTATCAGGGAACGGCACATTACCGCCTCCTTTCGTCTGATACTATAATATATGTCCCTTCATGTCAGAGTATGTCCCGGAGGAAACCGCTTTCTTTGGCGATGTTCCACACAGCGATAAGGCGGAGCATTTTCACCGCCTTATCCACCTTTTTCTGACGCTCCTCACTCAGATGAGGACGGAGAGCAAGCAGAAGTTCTGCATTCTTGTCATTTTTTGAGACTGCCCCTGCAAGGCTCCCAAGCTTCATGAGCATACTGATATCAGGGAATTCGCCGCCGCCGCTGCTGTCTGCGGATATGTCATTTGCATCGTCCGGGGCAGGGGAAGGCTCGCTGCTTCCGCTCATGAGCATATGAGCAAGTTCTGACAACTGCTTCACGCTCTCCTCATCTGAAAGGAGTTTCCCGAATTTTTCCATTATATCGTCCAAAACCAATACCTCACTTGTCTTTGTTGTCTCCGGAAAGCTTTTTATACAGAGCTTTTGCCTGCGGCGTACTCATGAGCTTTTCCACGAGCTTCGGATCATTCACGGCACGCCTGAATTTTGCCGCATCATTGCTGTTCATAGCTGACAGAGCGGAGGCAAATTTACCGGCTTTCAGTTCATTGCGGAGCTGTTCCGGCGGTACTCCTATCTTTCTGCTCACGACTGACAGCAAACCGTTGAGTTTATTCTGATCGATACTGTTCCTGTCCATAAGTTCCTCCTATTAATTATAATAAAAAAATTAGATAAACTGTTGATTTTTTGTTCGAGATGTGGTATAATATATCCGAACTAATTCATAGGGGGGTCAAATATGCGTATTATTGTTATTGCAGATACCCACGGAAATTATGCTGCCCTTAAAAAGATAATCCTCAGAAATTTTGATGCAGACTGGATAATCCACCTTGGCGACGGTGAAAAGGAAGTCGAGGAATTCTCTCTCAAATATCCGCAGGTATCAAAGAAGATCGTTCGTGTAGCCGGAAACTGCGATTATGAAAGTATGCAGAACGATGTCATAACTCTTCCTGTTACTCCGGAACACCGTATTTTTATCACGCACGGACATAAGTATAATGTCTACACCTCAACTGACGACATAAAAAAACACGCACATATAAACGGATGCGATATCGTTCTTTTCGGTCATACCCATGCAAGATATATGGCTCAGGAGGACGGAATGTACATAATGAACCCCGGAAGTGCATCATGTCCAAGAGACGGCAATAAGCCTTCTTTCGGTCATATCGATATCTCTCCGGCAGGCATAATGATGAATATTGCTGATATATGAACGTTCATACTACAGTATATTCACAGG
>CADBQF010000249.1 GCA_902796705.1 Ruminococcus flavefaciens | reverse complement strand
TTAGGGGACTCTGTCCCCTCATGCACCCCTGCAAAAGGGACATTGTCCCTCTTGACTCCCATTATGACGGCTTCGCCGTTTTTTTTATTTTCTTTTTTGCTTTATCCTGCCGCTATTGAATTTTACTGAAATATATGCTATAATGTATATGCTAACATTTATCCGGTCTCCGGAAATCAGTCAAAGGACGTGTTAAATATGGCTCATAACTATGATGTTATAATCGCCGGCTGCGGTGCTGCCGGTCTTTACGCTGCTCTCAACCTCCCGTCAGATCTTAAAGTTCTTATAATATGCAAACGTGATCTCAGTCTTTGCAACTCCTCGCTCGCTCAGGGCGGCATTGCCGGTGTCTATAATTCTCCTAATGATAATATCCAGTACCACCAGAACGATACTCTCATAGCAGGCGGATTCAAAAACAACGTCGAAGCCGTTCACACTCTCGTCAGCGAAGCCGCTCAGGATATCGAGAATATCATCAAACTCGGCGTTGAATTCGACAAGAACCCCGACGGCACTTATCACCGCACTCTCGAAGGCGGTCACAGCCACCACCGTATTTTCCACCACGCCGACGCTACAGGCCGTGAGATAACTACCACTCTCCTCGAAAATGTCCAGAAGCTCAGCAATGTGACTATCATGGAGAATACTATCATGTGCGGCGTGAAGAAGACTTCCACCGGATATTCCGCTTTCCTCAAAAAAGGCGACGAATATGATGTGTACAACTGCCATTTCATGGTGCTTGCTACAGGCGGTATCGGCAGAGTTTACGAATTTACGACGAATTCCGCTATAGCTACAGGCGACGGCATCACTTTCGCCTACGAAATGGGTGCTAAGATAAAGAATCTCAGCTACGTTCAGTTCCACCCGACAGCTTTCAATAACAGAGCTACCCGTGAATGTTTCCTTATCTCCGAGGCTGTACGTGGTGAGGGTGCATATCTTCTCAACTGCAAGAAGGAACGCTTCATGCAAAACTACGACGAACGCCTTGAACTCGCTCCGAGAGATGTTGTCTCACACGCTATCGTGCTGGAGTCAAGAAAGCAGAACTCAACTGAATTTTTCCTCGATATAAGCTACAAGGACAGCGAATTCCTCAAAAAGCGTTTCCCGATGATATATAATAATCTCCTCGAACAGGGCTACGACCTCACAAAAGAACCCGTCCCGATATTCCCGTGTCAGCATTACCTCATGGGCGGTATCGATGTTGACGGAAATTCCGAGACTTCACTTGATAATCTCTTTGCCTGCGGAGAGTGTTCGCATACAGGCGTTCACGGAAGCAACCGCCTTGCAAGCAATTCGCTCCTTGAAGCACTTGTATTCTCACGCCATGCCGCAAACTGCATAGCTTCAAGAAAAGCCGATGTTCCGGAAGATTTCGAGACAGCAGAATTCGACGCTCACCTCAACGCTCCCCATATCCCGAAAGGCTGCCGCACCGAGACAAGACGCATCATGCAGAGAAGCCATTTCGTTATTCCCGACAAGGAACAGGCAGCAGAGGGCTTCAAGCGTGTAGAAGCTATGAGAAATGACCTCCTCAACGGCGGCTATTACGTCGATGCAGACTACGTCCTCGCTAAATCCATAGTGACCGTAGCATACATTATCCTCAAAGAAGTAATGCAGTAATACTTGTGGTACTATCCACGCTTTTTAGTGGGGGAAACCCTTTTGAGAAAGGGTTATCCCCCACACCCCCTTCCTAAAACTTTCAGCGTAAAATTTCCCCTGACGGGACGCTCAGGCAGACTTTGCCTTTTACGATAACTGATCGTGAGCGTCCCGTCAGGGGAAATTTCATGTTAAAAGTCTTTGGAAAGGGGGGGAAGAACCTTTCCTCAGAAAGGTTTTCCCCAATAAAAAGCGTGGACAGCATCACAAGTATCGTACAAATGCTGTATATTACTTAGCGAGAGTGCCGTGGGAGAGAGATTTGAGGTAGGCATTGATGAAGCCGTCGATATCTCCGTCCATGACTGCCTGGATATTGCCGTTCTCGAATCCTGTGCGGTGGTCTTTGGCGAGAGTATAAGGCATGAACACGTATGAACGTATCTGCGAACCCCATGCTATCTGGTTCTGAACGCCCTTGATATCCTCGATCTTTTCGAGGTGTTCTCTCTCCTTGATCTCGATGAGTTTGGAACGGAGCATCTTCATGGCGTAGTCCTTGTTCTGGTACTGGCTTCGCTGAGTCTGGCAGGAAACAACTATACCTGTCGGCTTATGGATAAGACGAACGGCGGAGCTGGTCTTGTTTACTTTCTGACCGCCTGCACCGCTTGAACGGTAAACTTCCATTTCGATATCTTCCGGGCGGAT
>CADBQF010000248.1 GCA_902796705.1 Ruminococcus flavefaciens | reverse complement strand
CCGAACGGCGGTGTGTATATCTCAAATCCGTCGCTCCACACGATAGAGCATATCTTCGCTACTTATGCAAGAAGCTCACAGTTCGGAAAGAATGTTATATATGTAGGGCCTATGGGCTGCCGCACAGGTTTCTATCTCCTGACGAGAGGACTTTCCCATGAGGACGCTATAAAGCTCGTTCGTGACGCATATTCGTTCATTGCAGGATATGAGGGCGAGATACCGGGATATTCTCCGGTAGAGTGCGGAAATTACCTCGAACATGACCTTGAATCAGCTAAGAAGGACGTTCTTCCGCTCCTGAAAAAGCTCGAAGAAGGATATACGCCCGAAATGCTCGAATACAAGTGGCATATGGACAGGTGGAAGGACTGAAAGGAGCAGACTTTATGAGTGGTAAACGTCCGGAAAATACCGGAGATGACGCTGAACTCAAAGGACTGACCGGCAGGCTCGCCCTGCTCGGTTATGACTCCCTTTCGATGCTCAGAAAGTTCTTCTCGGCAGTTTCAGGCGGTGCGATGTTCCTCTTTGCGGCTGTCAGGGAGTTCTTCGGCATCGTGGCAGGCGGTGTCACAGGCCTTGTCAGGGAGACGAAGGATTCGCTCAGGGACAGAAAAGAACGTGTTCAGAAGCTAAGAGATGAGGCTGAAGCGGCAAAGCAGGGGAGCAGGCAGGAATACATCAAGGCACAGGTCGAATATCAGGGTTCGAGATTGTTCGGTGAGGGCGGTATACTGTATACGGCTTTCAATTACATAATGCCGGTGCTTTCGATAATTTTCCTCATAGGAGTCATCAGATGCGGAAGAGGTCTTGAATACGGCATCAGCGTCGAGATGAACGGCAAACAGCTCGGTATAATCGGCTCGGAGAGCGATTACGAGAACGCTGAACGTGAGGTAATGCAGAGGATATACTACGCAGGCGGCGATAAGCCTGACGGCCTTTCGGCTGATTTCTCGCTGAAAGTAATATCCGGCAGCGATACTGTCATGAATTCCGTGCAGCTCGCAAATGCGATGCTCGAAGCCTCTGATGAAGAACTTACGGAAGCATACGGCATCTATATCGACGGAGAGTTCGTGTGTGCCGTGAATAACCGTACAATAGTGCAGGACGCTCTCAATGACAAGCTCCTCAACTACAACGTCACAGGCAATGTCAAGGAGCTTTCGTATAAGAATAAGATAGAGTATATCAGAGGCATTTTCCTTAAAGACAGCCTTATGACTCCGGAAGATGCGGCGGCTATGCTCACTTCATCGAAATATCATAAGGGCGTTTATATCGCTCAGGCAGGCGATACGAAAGCAAGCGTCTGTCAGAAGTACAATATGGACATCGAAACGATCGAGAACCTCAATCCCGGTCTTGGCGATAACTGCCGGAGCGGTCAGATGATAAATGTCCTCGAAAAGGAAAATTATCTCCCTGTGCAGTATATCCGTGAGGTCGAGACGCTCTCGTTCCTTGACTATGAATCTATCGAGGTCGAAACGAGCAGCCTGAACGTCGGTTCAAAGTCACGTATCGTCAAGGGCGAGCGTGGCGAAAAGAAAAGCGTCATCGAAGTAACTTACGTTGACGGCGTTGAACGTTCGAGAAATATCGTCAGCTCGGAGATAACGAAACAGCCTGTAATGGAGCAGATAGGCGTTGGTACATATTCCGCACGCCCTGCAAGCTCCGATACAAAGCTCTACGGTACGGGAGAATTCGGCTGGCCTGTAAACGGCGGCTGGATAAGCGATCCTTTCATGAGCGACCGAAACCACAAGGGACTTGATATAGCCGCTGACGGAGGTACGGAGATCTATGCCGCCGCTGACGGAGTTGTCATCTCTGCCGGCTGGAATGCAGGCGGTTACGGATATGTCGTCATGATCGCCCATGCTGACGGTTATCAGACTGTGTATGCTCATATGAGTGCCGTACTCGTTACGGAAGATCAGCCTGTCGCAAGAGGTCAGCTTATCGGTGAAGTCGGAACGACAGGTCATTCTACGGGAAATCATTGCCATTTTGAGGTAAGACATCTTGGTATATGTCTTGATCCGGCATCGTTCCTGAATACGGTGGATTATGCGGAAGATGACAAGAAGAAAACGCAGGAGACAGAAAAAAATAACGAATAAAAAGAAAAAACGGCGAAGCTTTATGCCCATACTTCCGGGACGCTCATGTATGCCCGGTACTCATAAAGAAGTTTATGTCTTCTATTGGGGAAAACCCTTTTGAAAAAGGGTTCTTCCCCAAACCCCTTTCCTAAAACTT
>CADBQF010000247.1 GCA_902796705.1 Ruminococcus flavefaciens | reverse complement strand
TTTTCATCAGTGAGCTGTGCGAGGAGTCCTCTGCGTTTGAGTTCTTCAAAAGTGGTCATAATTCAATTTCTCCTTTATGTAATTAAAAATATTAGTTATCAGCGGACGTTTCCCAAAAGCCTGATTTA
Organism: Ruminococcus flavefaciens; assembly: GCA_902796705.1. GTDB lineage: Bacteria > Bacillota > Clostridia > Oscillospirales > Ruminococcaceae > Ruminococcus > Ruminococcus flavefaciens_W. Next base: position 2,302 of record CADBQF010000247.1, on the reverse strand, counting down.
AAATGGGTTTGGGGAAAACCCCGGAGGGAACAGAACTGCCTTGAATTGCACCTTATGTTTCACATGGGGGGTGCAACTCCAGAAAGACGCAATATAGCGGAAAAACCAGCTTTTTTCATAGAGTTGCACCTTTCCCCCGCATATACACTGTAATTATTAACTGTATATACCTTATATTACATAGATATGTTTTATATAAAGAATATATAAAATAGGTGCAACAGTGCAACTGACACCGTAAACGCCTGTATTCCGGGGAAAATCATGTTGCACCCACCGGTGCAATTCAGTGCAACAGGTGCAACAGGGGATATGTGCTGACAATTCCGGGGACACCGGTCAGGTGCGGCGTTTCCTGCAAGATGTTCCTGTATTATTTAAACATAATTAACGACTGAGCGAAAGCAGACTCCGCCGTCTGTAAAGACTGTCAACGGACATAGCGGTCGAGCTGGCTTCAGCTCGATTCTAAGGATATCATTTGCTCGAAGAGGTCTTCGGTCTGCTGTTTGAGCTGCTCTATCAGGCTGCATTTCTCGTTCATAAGCTCATAGTCGCTGTAGACCTCTTCATGGGATATCTCCTCTGTGAGTGCGTCTATCTGCTCCTGTATGGTGTCTATCTCCTTTTCGAGCCGCTTCATTTCGTTCTTCCGGGCGGCATCGGCACTTCTCTGCTGCTTGCTGCGGTAATTCCTGACTGACTTCTCCTTGGCGGCAGCGGCGGCTTTTGCCTGTTTTTCGGCATCGGCTGCACGCTTTTCGGCTGCCTGCTCGTCACGTATTATATCAAGATATTTCTCGAATCCGCAGTTGTGACAGCGGTATCCTCCGTCGGTAAGCTCTATCAGACGGTCTGCTATGCGGCTGAGAAGATATCGGTCGTGCGATACGAAAATTATCGTTCCGGTGTACTCTTCAAGTGCCTGCTCTATCGCTTCCTTTGACGAAAGATCAAGGTGGTTCGTCGGCTCGTCAAGGATAAGCACGTTTCCGTGTTCCTGCATCATTATCGCAAAACAGAGCTTTGCACGCTCGCCGCCGCTGATAACTCCCGTTTCCTTGAAGACGTTCTCTCCGACGAGCCTTACCTGTGCAAGAAGGCTTCTCACTTCAAGGTCGGACATCGACGGATAGCGGCTGTGGAGTTCTTCCATTACGGTCAGTTCACGGTTGAGTCCGGCACTCTCCTGGTCGAAATACGATATCTTTATATTGCTGTTCCAGCGGACGACTCCCTTGTGGGGGAGCTTCTCCTGTATTATTTTCAAAAGAGTCGATTTGCCTATGCCGTTATCTCCGATTATGCCTATTTTCTCGCCTCGGCGGACTTCAAAGTCTATCTGGTCAACGAGAGTTTTTCTGGCACTTCCCTCGCCTACCGATATATCAACGCCCTTGACTTTGAGGATATCGAGCGGAGGTTCGACTGCATATGTGAAATGTATCTTTGCGGCTTTCGTATCGTGGAAAGGCTTTTCGACGATATCCATTTTTTCGAGCTGGCGGCGTTTGGACTGAGCCATTTTTGTGGTAGATGCACGGACGAGATTCTTTGCAACGTAATCTTCGAGCTTGGCTATCTGCTTCTGCTGCATCTCGTATTCCTTTTCACGCCGGGCATCGTTCTCCTCACGCTGGCGGACGAAAGCTGAATAATTTCCCTTGTAGCGTGTGAGCCTGCCCATTTCTATCTCACATACCGATGTACACAGCCTGTCAAGGAAATAACGGTCATGCGACACGATGAGGACTGCTCCCCTGTATGTTTTCAGATAATCTTCCAGCCACATGATAGTACGGAAATCAAGGTGGTTCGTCGGCTCGTCGAGAATGAGAAGATTCGGCTCTTCAAGGAGAAGACGTGAGATGCAAAGCCTTGTCTTTTCGCCGCCGCTGAATCCCGATATCTGCCTTTCAAGCTCATCGCCCGAAAAGCCCATGCCGTTCAGTACCATGCGTATCTTCACATCGGTATTGTAGCCGTCGTTGGCTTCTACCCATGAAGTGAGCTGCTGGTATTCCTCGGCGGAGGAATCGTCGCCGGCTTCTATCTCCTTCTCTATCTCACGCAGGCGGTCGATAGCACGGTGTATAGGCTCAAATACGCTCCGCATCTCCTCGATGACGGTGCTTTCGGAATCAAGTCCGCCCATTTGTTCGAGGTAGCCTATGGTCGTCTTTGAGGCAAAGGAGATGATACCGTCCTTTTCGGTCGCTCTGTCAGGCTCTACCGAACCGGTGAGTATTTTCAGGAGCGTGGATTTTCCGCAGCCGTTCCTGCCGACGAGACCTATCCTGTC
>CADBQF010000246.1 GCA_902796705.1 Ruminococcus flavefaciens | reverse complement strand
TCCGAACTGTGAGCTTCTTGCATAAGTAGCGAAGATATGCTCTATCGTGTGGAGCGACGGATTTGAGATATACACACCGCCGTTCGGTCTTACCATTCTGATATCGTATGTAACAACATCATCATCGACTCTTGATATGTACATACCTACGCCGAATTTTGTGTGGTCTACCTTGAAGCTTGCGATCTTTTCCATAATAAATATCTCCTTTATAGTAATATCAGTTTGCTTATCTCCTCCGGGAGTTCTGATCTTACAGTGATCTCCCGGCCGGAGAAAGGTTCAGTAAATATCATCTCTCCGCAGTGGAGAGCCTGTCTGCCGATGTCATCACGCAGACCTCCGTACATATCGTCACCTGCGAGCGGATGACCGATATGCGAAAAATGCACACGTATCTGATGAGTCCGTCCCGTTTCGAGGTTTATCCTCAACAGAGAATATTTAGTACCGCAGCCGATGCGTTCATAGTGAGTCACAGCCGGCTGACCGTCCTCTCTGACGCATCGGAGGATTATCGATTCCTGCTGACGGGCGATAGGAGCAGATATCGTCCCCTTTTCGTCCGTTATGCCGTGAACGGCAGCGTAGTAGACCTTCCGGCAGCCGTACTGCATGAGATTGGCTGCATGGGCATTCTTTGCAGCGAGACAAAGTCCCGAAGTATCCCTGTCAAGGCGGTTCACCGGCCGGAACGTCAGCCCCGGAAAACGGTAGGCAAAATAATTCCCCAGCGTATCGCCCTGATGTTTTATCGAAGGATGCACCGGCATTCCTCCCGGCTTGTCGAAGATGATGATATTCTCGTCCTCATAAGCCGTCCCGACGGAGAACTTTCCGTTCGGTTCAAGGAAACTGCTGTCCTCGAACCGGAGGACTATCACATCACCGGGATATACCGTATCGATGCTCCTGACGACTTCGCCACGCCGGGTGATGCCGCCTTCAAGCCGTTTCAGTTTCGTCAGCAGCCGCCGTGAAACGCCTTTTCTTCCGGTAAGGAAGTTTTGCAGCGTGACGGGAGCTTCCGTATCTACGGTGATATTCATTTCTTCCAGCGTACTCATCTTCTTTCTGGTATATGGATAAACTCAGCGAAAAGGCAGTCATCATCTCCGTGACAGCAGCCGGGAGAAGCACTGCCGTCAGTGCCGGGACAGCATAGACTGCCGCAAGCACCGGGAGCATATTCTTTCTTCCGTGCATCAGCCTGAACGAGTATATCACCGCACCTGCCGCACCTATCCCCGGTATCCTTGCCATGATGAACGGAACAGCCGCAAGCGTCAGCCTTACATATATCCACAAGAGCAGAAAAGCCGCCGTCAGTGCGATGCTGTTGAGCGTCATGAAGAACCTCTCCGTGCCGCCGCCTTTCATAAGCATATCATAAGCGAGCATTCCCGACAGCACAGCAGGTATCATCGCCGCAAAGCTGACCGTCCTTATCCAGAACGAAGCCGCATAGCTCCGGCAGATATCACGCCTGTTCATCAGTATCCGTGAGAGGGGCGTGTATCTCCCCACGTCCTCCCTCGTCAGCTCCGAGAGCCTGTATGCAGCGGCATATCTCAGCGGAGAGACTGCCGTGAAACGAAGCACCGCACACGCTGCACATACCGATATCTGCACGATATTGCGTCCGCTGAAAAGCTCTGCCGGTCTTACTTCACCGAAATATATCAGCAGGCAGTATACCGCTGCCTCTGCCGAACGGAAACATATCTCCGCAGCCGCCGGGAGCAGACAAACCGCCGTCGTCCCTGTGCGTCTGCCTTTGAGAAGTCTCCTTGAATACCCTATCAGTTCCCTTGATCTCAAATCTATCCCTCCAATGCTATGAAGGTATTATCTGCATATCGCAGGAAAATATTCACGGGCGGTCTTTGTCAGATATCTTCGTCGTCTTCCTCATAGCGTTCATACGGGCAGTAGCCGAGTATCTCGAACGCCTGTGAATTGAGCCACATCTGAGCTGTCACGATTATGTCAAATCCCTCTCCCGGCTGTGTGACGAGAGACTTAGGATCATATTTAGGCAGACCAAAGCATGAGAGCATATTCGATATGATGCCGGCATGAGTTATCATCGCACAATGCGTGATGCCGTCGTTCATCATATCGGTTATGACGTAATGGAGAGCCTTGTAGGTGCGTGCCGTCATCTCCTCAAGGCTTTCGCCTCCGGGGGGACGAGTCCCCTTGCCGCCTTTGATCCAGTCCTTGTAATCCTGCCTGTTGATGAGCTGATCGACGGACTTGTTCTCGAACTCACCGAGGTCAAGCTCACGCAGATCATCAACGGTCTTCAGCTCGTTATAGGGGAAGAGTATGTCAGCAGTCTCGGTACATCGTCTGAGCGGCGATGAATAGACTCTGTGAACTGACGGATACATGAACTCGTCAGTTTTGGCAGCAAGCTCGGCAGCACCCTTATCGGAGAGCGGCACATCGGTCTTTCCGATGTAGATGCCTTTCTCGTTGGCATCGGTCATGCCGTGTCTCAGCACGCTTATTCTGTAACCTTTCATATTGACCTTCTTTCCGGAAGATATATATATCACGCTGTCAAAGTGCAGAATTGCTGTATGAAATGCACAAAAAACAGGGTGATTTTTTTAACTCTTAGTAAATCTTACAAAAAATATACCAAAATGCAATAAATTATTTCATATTTCTCCCTCTTTACATATTATACATTTTGTATTATAATAGTATTAATATAACTCAGGAGGAAACGACAATGAACTCGGATTTCGCAAGGATAATCACCTTACAGAGAAAAGAACGCCATATCAGCCAGAAGCAGGCTGCTACCGACCTCGGCATATCTCAGGCACTCCTCTCACATTACGAAAAAGGCATACGTGAATGCGGTCTGAACTTTCTCGTAAAGATCGCTGACTACTACAATGTATCATGCGATTATCTTCTCGGCAGAACTCCTGAACCGGAGGGAAAAACAATTTCTATCGAAGATATTCCCGATGATGACGGAAACAACAAGCTCAAGATGCCCTCTCCGGAGATAATCAATTTCAACAGGAGAATAGTCAATAACTCTATCAGTCTGCTGTTCAGTCTTGCTCAGAAGGCAAACAGCATAACACTCATAAAGGAAGTATCTTCATACCTCATGCTGTCGGTATACAAGCTTTTCCGAATAGTATACAACGCAAATCCGCACAATGACCAGAAGCTTTTCCGCATACCCAAAGTCATAGCAATCGACAGTGCAAATGCCATAGTATCCATGAGCGAAGCCAATATCAAAGCCGCATCGAGCGGTATAGCCCTTGACGGAAATGACTGTGTTGACAATTTTGATACGCTGTATATCACGACAACTACTCTGCAAAAGGATTATGCACAGTATTCCTCATCGCTGCTCAATCTCATCAAGCGGAGCGAGGAGAGCATCGCACGCACCCGTGCAAAATACCGCAGCGACGATTAAGCACATCTATCATTATAGCATATAATTAAAAAAATAGCAAGGCACGCAGAAAAAAAGTTGCGTCCGGTATATACCTGTCTTTTATAACATATTATTGTTAAAAGTCAGAACCGGTATCATTGCAGATATACTGTAATATTCGACAAAAAACATATGTATTTTTTGTGCGTAATATAAAAACATAAAAAAGGCACTTGACAATATCCAATTTTTATGATAATCTTTACTCATAAACCGTGGACGAAGTGTAAGTAGCTCCTGTTCAGGTATCACAGAGAACCGGCGGTCGGTGTGAGCCGGTATACCTTGCAGTATGTGAATGGACTTCCGAGGGCGAACCGAACGATGCGTCGTGAGATGCGTCTGTGTAGGCAAGACGTGTGTTCCTGCGTTAAAGGAAAGGCGTATGTGTGTACGCATGAGTGGACGCTTTTTTGCGTCAAGCAGGGTGGCACCGCAGAAGTGATCTATCGCTCCTGTCCCGGCATAGATATTATGTCGGAACAGGAGCTTTTTGCGTTCCGGCATCAAACCGAGATCATTTTACATCAAAAGGAGAATGCACCATGTCAAACGAAAAGATCCCATATAAAATTTACCTCGAAGAAAACGAGATGCCTAAACAGTGGTACAACGTTCGTGCCGATATGAAAAAGAAACCCGCTCCCCTCCTCGATCCTGCTACAGGAAAGCCCTGTACCGCCGAACAGCTCAGCCACGTTTTCTGCGACGAGCTTGTAAAGCAGGAACTCAACGACACTGACAGATATATCGATATTCCGCAGGAGATACTCGATTTCTACAAGATGTACCGTCCCTCTCCGCTCGTAAGAGCCTACTGCCTCGAAAAGAAGCTCGGCACTCCGGCTAAGATCTACTACAAATTCGAGGGAAACAACACCAGCGGAAGCCACAAGCTCAACTCCGCTATCGCTCAGGCTTATTACGCTAAAAAGCAGGGACTCAAAGGCGTTACTACCGAAACAGGTGCCGGTCAGTGGGGTACTGCCCTTTCTATGGCCTGCTCTTACTTCGACCTTGACTGCAATGTATATATGGTAAAAGTCTCATACGAGCAGAAGCCTTTCCGCCGTGAAGTCATGAGAACTTACGGTGCAAGCATCACTCCCTCACCGTCAGATACAACAGAAGTCGGCAGAAAGATACTCGCTGAATTCCCCGATACTAACGGAAGCCTCGGCTGTGCTATCTCAGAAGCCGTTGAAGCCGCTACTACCCGTGAGGGCTACCGCTACGTTCTCGGAAGCGTTCTCTCTCAGGTACTTCTCCACCAGTCCGTCATCGGTATGGAATCCAAGATCGCTATGGATAAATACGGCATCACTCCCGATATAATCATCGGCTGTGCAGGCGGCGGCTCTAACCTCGGCGGACTTATCTCTCCTTTCATGGGCGAAAAGCTCCGTGGCGAAAAGGATTACCGCTTCATCGCAGTTGAACCGGCATCATGCCCCAGCCTTACAAGAGGCGTTTACGCTTACGACTACTGCGATACAGGTAAAGTATGCCCGCTCCAGAAAATGTACACACTCGGCAGCGGATTCATGCCCTCTCCCAACCACGCAGGCGGACTCCGCTATCACGGCATGAGTGCAATTCTCTCCGAGCTTTACGATCAGGGACTTATGGAAGCAAGATCTGTCGAGCAGACTTCCGTTTTCGAGGCAGCACAGCAGTTCGCAAGAGTCGAGGGTATCCTCCCCGCTCCCGAAAGCAGCCACGCTATCAAAGCCGCTATCGACGAGGCTCTCAAGTGCAAGGAAACAGGCGAGGAGAAAACTATCCTCTTCGGCCTCACAGGTACAGGCTACTTCGATATGTACGCCTACGCCGCATTCAACGACGGCAGAATGAGCGACTATATCCCCACAGACGACGAAATAGCCGCCTCCCTCGCTAAACTCCCCAAAATAAACTGACCGTCTCCCCCGGCTGCATTCAGTCCGGGATCTGCATGGAGTGCGTGCTTATTGTGGGGGAAACCTTTCTGAGGAAAGGTTCTCCCCCACACCCCCTTCCAAAGACTTTTAACATGAAATTTCCCCTGACGGGA
>CADBQF010000245.1 GCA_902796705.1 Ruminococcus flavefaciens | reverse complement strand
TCCCGTCAGGGGAAATTTTACGCTGAAAGTTTTAGGAAGGGAGTTTGAGGGAGAACCCTTTTTCAAAAGGGTTTCCCTCAATAAAAGACATAAACTCCGTTATGAGCATCAGCCTGACAGCAGGCTGTTTTTGGTTATTCTGAAGCTTCGATGTGTTCCTTTACGGGAGTTGTGTCGAGGTAGCTGAAAATAGCTGTGAGTATATCGGTATAGCAGTGTGACTGGAGGTGGATACCGTCGCCGCCGGAGCAGTCGTCTCTCAGAGTTGAATATTCGTTTGCGAGAACCGAATACGGATCGAAGAAGTAAACACGGTCATTGTTCATTTTATCGACCATATCACGGAGAGCTGAATTGAATGACATGATAGTCTCATTCGTTGTGAATCCGGTATAAGCACCGACAGGAGTGATACCGCATATAACGATATTCGTATCGGGAACACGTTCAAGCACCTGATTTACGAGGCTGTTGTACTTCATTGCAAATGAATCTGCGGTAGACATATTTACATCGTTCATACCCATTGACATGAGCAGGAGCTTGGGGTGAACGTAGTCGATAGCGTCGATCATTCCGATTTCGCCGTATCCGTAGTTGAATGTGAAATAATCAAGATTCCACAGAGAAACGGATTCACGGGCGATATTGTGTTCATTCGGGATAAGGCCGTATACATTGTAGCCGTATGCGATAGAGTCGCCTGCTACAGCAAGTCTGCTCTGGTAGAAATCACTGTTGGGAGAAACACCTGCAGGAGTATAATTGCTGCTTGTTGAAGGAGCGTGCGGTTTTTCAGTTGCGGCAGTAGTAGTTGTCTCTGCCGGAGTTTCCTGACCGGGCTGATTATTTTCTCCGGAAGGAGCAGTTGTCTTTGAAGTCGGTTCGTGGCCGCCCTCCATCATCGGAGGCTTTGTCACAGGAGCCTGTGTACCGTAGGGGACAGTTGTGCTTTCTTCTGATGAAGCAGAAACGGCTGTTGTAGTAGTTGAAGATGAGCCTTTTGTGTTTTTGGACTTTGTCTGTGTTGACGAGACTGACGGATCTCCGGACGATGACTCTTCCTGTGAAGATGAAGAAGGCTGGACTTCTGCCGTAATCGGAGCAGTAACGCCGCCGAGACTTTTGGCCTGCTTTTTATTTGACACAGCCCACATAACAACGGTCAGACATATTATGACGAGAACGGCTGACAGCCACGGACTTTTTATGAAATTGATAATTTTGCTTTTCATTGTCACACTTCCTGTATTTATTGATATTGAACGTTATTATTATTCTATCATATATTTCCAGAAAAGTAAAGTGGAAAAAATCACATCAGATCATCAAAATATAGGCAATATGCCAGTATATCATTCTGCGGAAAGGTCGTTTATGAGTTTTTCAAAAACGACGATATCACGGTCGAAAGTTTTTTGCAGTTCTTCCTTGCTTGAATACAGGAGATCTCTTGGCTTGCGAAGACCGAGATAGAGGTCATCGGTGACAAGCTCCGGATCTATTCCGAGTTTTTCGGCAAAGTCCGTATCTTTCAGGTAATAGCCGTAACCTTTTATATGCGGATCGTCCGGAAAATATTCCGAGAGGTCAACGAGCGTCTGGTCAGGAGCGAGCATTTCATTTATATTGTCTCCGCCGAGAACGATCACAGCATCAGCCGACTGGAGTTCTGTTGTGAGCTTCGTATCAACGCCTGACTGATAATTCACATAGGCATTGTCCTTGTAGGGGATATAATAGGTGGATACCATTACTTCGTCATTCTCGTTGAAATCGTCAGCGAAAGTTTCGAGGTAAGTCTCGAACTGCGAGGAATTTCCGATAGAGTCATTATCGCACAGCACGAGGACGATCATATCCGGATCGGGGCGTGAGAGGAGATTGTATATGAGGAATACGATCATTACAGTAAGAAACGTACCTATGCCGAGCCACCACTTGTTATGATAGAAGAAATTGCCGATCTTCTGCCATGCGGTGAGCTTTCTCTCTTCCTCGTGTTCCTCGTGGATAGTTTCGCTCTCCTCGATAAGCCCCTGTTTGAGCCTCATGAGTTCGATGCGTTCCTCACGTATCTTTTTTTCGTATGCTTCACGCTTCTGTTTTTCACGTTCCTGGTACTGACGTTCGATCTCACGCTGTTTTTCGGCAAGTTCAGCCTGTTTCTGAGCCTGCATCTCACGGCTCACCTGGAAGACGCTTTTTGTGATATCGAGCTTTTCGTCATCGTCACCGGCTGTTCTGTTTTCGGGGAGATCGTTATTATTATTTGCCATAGAAATACTCCTGTAGAATACAATAGTTCACCCTGCACTGAGGAAATATTCAGTGCAGGGGAGTTCATCAGATATCGTTCCTGATAATATCGTCGAGAGTCTCACGCTTTACAGCGATGCGTGACTCACCGTTGTTGATGAACACAACAGCCGGTTTCTGTAGCCTGTTGTAGTTCGATGACATTGAATAGTTGTAGGCACCTGTTGCACAAACAGCGATGATATCGCCTGATTCAGCGTGCTGGAGCGACATATTCTCACCGATGAGGTCGCCGCTCTCACAGCATTTTCCGGCGATAGTGACTTTCTCGCTGCGTTCCTGCGAAGCCTTGTTTGCGACGATAGCCTCGTACTCAGAGCCGTAGAGGATATATCTCGGAGAATCAGCCATACCGCCGTCAACGGAGATATAAGTCCTTATGTTGGGTATCTCTTTTCTTGCACCGACGGTGTAGAGAGTGATACCGGCAGGAGCAGCTACCGATCTGCCCGGCTCTATGTAGATGAACGGGCGGGCAATACCGAGACGGCTGCATTCTTCCTTGACTACAGCCGATACTTTTTCGAGGTATGTCTCGAAAGGAACGGGATCATGCTCGTTGAGGTACTTTATTCCGAATCCGCCGCCGAGGTTGAGTTCTGTTATCTCATAGCCTGTCTCTTTCTTTATCTCAGCGATGAAGCCGAGCATTACTCTTGCAGCTTCCTCAAACGGAGCTATATCGAATATCTGTGAACCGATATGGCAGTGTACTCCGGTGAGTTTCACATTGCTGCAAGCGAGAGCTTCCTTTACAGCGGCAAGAGCTTCGCCTGTTTCAAGGGCAAAACCGAACTTGCTGTCGATCTGGCCTGTCTTTACGAAATCGTGTGTATGAGCGTCTATGCCGGGCTTGATGCGGAACATGATGTGCGGAACCGTATTCTTTTCAGCAGCTATCTTTTCAAGTCTGTGAAGTTCGCTGATATTGTCAACGATGATATGACCTACACCTGTTTCAAGAGCGAATGAGAGTTCCTCATCTGTCTTGTTATTGCCGTGGAATCCGACTTTCTCCATAGGGAAGCCGGCTTTGAGAGCAGTATAAAGCTCACCGATAGAAACAGCGTCAAGTCCGTCGCCCTCGCTTGCGACTATACGGCACATCTCCATGCAGGAGAAAGCCTTGCTCGCATAGTGGACGCTTCCTTTTCCGTCGTAGAATCTGTTGATGCTGTCGTGGAAACGGCGGAGCGTGCTGCGAACCACCTGTTCGTCCATGACATAGAGCGGAGTCCCGTACTGCTGAGCGAGTTCAACAGTATCCATACCGCCGGCTGTCAGATGTCCTTTTTCATTGATGCCAAGATTTTCGGATACAAACATTTTAAACAGTCCTTTCGGATAAATTTATTCAACAGCGACGCCATTGTCGGCTGTATCATCAGCGATATCCTCCACGATGCTGCGGAGTTCCTCCACTCCCTCATAAGTCATCGACGAGAACGGGACAGAGTGGATATCATCGAAACACGGTATCTCTGTCCTGAAAGCTTCAAGACGCTTTTCACGTTCTGTCTTTTTGAGCTTGTCAGCCTTTGTGAGGACGAGAACGAACGGCATCTCGGTATCTATCAGGTAATTTATCATGTGTACATCGTCCTTTGTCGGAGCGTGCCGCATATCCACCAGCATGAACACCAGCCGGATATCTCTGTCAGAGCTGAGATATCCCTCGATAAGACCTGACCAGCGTTCTTTTTCTGATTTGGATACTTTAGCGTAGCCGTAACCGGGGAGATCGACAAAGTAGATATTTTCGAGTCCGTAGAAATTTATGGTAGCTGTCTTTCCGGGAACAGAGCTTACTCTTGCGAGGTTCTTGCGGTTGAACAGCTTGTTTATGAGAGTAGACTTGCCGACGTTCGAGTGACCGGCGAAGGCTATCTCTATGCGTTCCGGCGGCGGTATCTGGGAAAATTTACCGTATGCGGCGGTGAATTCCGCCTTATTGTAATTGAGCTTCACTGGAGATATCTCCTTCTGTGTTTATTTTTTCTTAACGAGAGCCGTATCGAGAACGGTCGTAAGCTCCTCTGCATAAACGAAGCTTAAAGCCGACTTTACAGCGTCATCGACTTCTTCAAGATCGGGCTTGTTTGCCGACGGTATGATAACAGTCTTTATATCAGCCTTGTAAGCAGCCATTGTCTTTTCACGGAGACCGCCGATAGGGAGGACTTTTCCGTGGAGAGTTATCTCGCCTGTCATAGCGACATCTGCTCTTACCGGGATACCAGAGAGAGCAGATACGAGGGCAGTAGTCATCGTAACGCCTGCTGACGGGCCGTCTTTCGGAACTGCACCTTCCGGGGCATGGATATGTATATCCTTGTTCGTGTGGAATTCCGGATCTATGCCGTATTTTTCAGCGATGCTCCTTACGTAGCTGACGGCGATCTTTGCACTTTCCTTCATCACGTCGCCGAGCGAGCCGGTAACTTCTATCTTGCCTGTTCCGTCGAGGACGAGGACTTCGAGCGGCATAAGCACGCCGCCTACTGATGTCCATGCAAGGCCGTTGACGACTCCGACCTGATCTTTCTTTGAGGAGAGGTCGGGAAGGTACTTCTTTATACCGAGGAAAGCGTTGAGGTCAGCGGGCTTGACAGTTATCTTCTTTGCCTCGCCTGATGCGATCTTTCTCGCAGTCTTGCGGCAGATAGAGGCGATGAGCCTTTCGAGCGAACGCACGCCGGCTTCCTTTGTGTAATACTGTACGATATCGTTTATAGCGGCATCGTTTATTTTGAGCTGAGAAGCTTTGAGGCCGTGTTCCTTGAGCTGTTTCGGGATAAGATGTTCCTTGGCGATGTGGAATTTTTCCTCTGCCGTATAGCTGGGCAGTTCGATGACTTCCATTCTGTCGAGGAGCGGGCCGGGGATAGCGGAAATATTATTTGCCGTCGTGATGAAAACAGCCTTGCTGAGATCGAACGGTATCTCTAAGAAATGATCCCTGAAAGCGTTGTTCTGCTCGCTGTCGAGGACTTCGAGCATAGCTGACGACGGATCGCCCTTTATATCGCTGCAAAGCTTGTCTATCTCATCAAAGAGAATGAGCGGATTGCACGAACCTGCCTGCTGGATAGCAGTTATGACACGTCCGGGCATAGCACCGACATAAGTTTTTCTGTGACCTCTGATGTCTGCTTCATCACGCACACCGCCGAGGGAGACTCTTGCATACTTGCGTCCCATAGCTTTGGCAACTGATTTTGCGATAGAAGTCTTTCCTATACCGGGAGGGCCTGCGAGACAGATTATCTGTCCCTTTATCTCCGGATTTAGCATATGGACAGCGAGGAATTCGAGTATCCTCTCCTTGACCTTTTTAAGGCCGTAGTGATCCTTTTCGAGGACAGCCTCAGCCTTTTCCATAGAGAGCTTTGCCTTGGTATATTTTCCCCACGGCAGGTCGAGGACGGTATCAAGGTAATTCTTGATGACGAAAGCCTCCTGCGACGAAGGGGGGAGCTTTGAGAGCTTGTCGGCTTCCTTTATGAGTTTTTCCTTGCTCTTCTCGTCTGTTTTAAGCTCCATTATATCAGTGATATAGCCGATAGCGTCATCTTCGTCCTCACCGAGCTGTTCCTGAATGACACGGAGCTGTTCACGGAGGTAATACTCTTTCTGACCTTTATCGATACTGTTCTTGGTCTGCTCGTTGATGAGGTTCTCAAGTTCGAGTATCTCGACTTCTGACGAAAGGCAGGCGAAGAGTACGGAGAGCTTGTTTATTATGTTGGACTCTTCAAGGAGAGTCTGCTTGTCACGGTAATTGAGGCTGCAATTGAATGTAACAGCTTCAAAGAGTTTTACCGGGGAATCCTGATCTATAACAGAAGCGAGGAGTTCCTTCGGCATCTTCGGGAAATATGAAGCATATCTCTCAAAAACGTCCTTGACTGAACGCATGAGAGCTTCGGCTTCTACTTCGTCTATTTTTGCTCTTGAATAAGTAGGAGTGCGTTTGACTTCTGCACGGAGGGCATCGCCGTCGTCGATGAGTCTGACGAGGTTAGCCTTGTAAACGCCCTCAACGAGGACTTTCATGATATTATCCGGCAGTTTGAGTACCTGACGTATCTCAGCGACAACGCCTACCTTATACAGATCAGAAGCCTTCGGGTTCTCAACATAAGCTTCATGCTGAGTAACAAGGAAGAGCTTCCCGTTGTCCTTGAGAGCTTTCTCGATAGCCTTGACCGACTTGTCACGGGCAACATCGAAGTGCATCACCATTTTAGGAAAGGCGACGAGACCTCTCATAGCGATCGTATACAAAGTGTTATCGGGTTCAGTGTTCTTATCGCTCTTTATCGTCTGTTCCATATTTATCACCACATTTCTTTCAATAACGCCGGCACATTCCGGCAATACTATTATACTATATATAATAAAAAAAAGCAAGAGGATATTTTGACCTCTCAGAAGCAGCACAAAATCCGCCGTAGTAAGTGGAATTTCACAAAAGCATTTGACTTCTTGATAAAAATATGATATAATAATATAAATATCCGGAAAGGAGAGCATCAGATGGAGAAGAAAACATGGAAAATGACACAAGAGATCGGAGATATGACTATCAAAGCGGAGAGCAAAAACCGCTGCATACACTGCGGAGTGAAGCTCGAAGACGGCTCTGCGTTCTGCAATCACTGCGGCAAAAGTCAGGAAAGGCTCACTCCGGCACGAAAAACGGCAGATATCGTCAAAATACTTATAAGATGCTGC
>CADBQF010000244.1 GCA_902796705.1 Ruminococcus flavefaciens | reverse complement strand
GCGTCCCGTCAGGGAAAATTTTACGCTGAAAGTTTTAGGAAAGGGGTTTGGGGAAGAACCCTTTTTCAAAAGGGTTTTCCCCAATAATAGACACAAACTTTTTTACAAGCACTGATATTAAATATCGGACGAGCTTTTTTCACCCTTGCGGCGGAGTGTTCTTCTTACGATGCCACGGAGTTTTTCGCAGGTCTCCTGCGGATATTCGGTCACGAACCTTACTGCGTGGTCGTGAGCCTGATCGTGCGGTATTTTAAGGAATTTATGGAAAAATATATATGTCTCGGTAAAAGTTGAGAATATCTCCTCGACGGCTGCTTTTCCCTCCGGTGTCAGCACGACGCTGTTGCCGTAATCTTCATAGACGAGACCACAGTTTGCAAGGCACCTGAGCATCTTGCTGACGCTCGGTCTTGACACGCCGAGGTGACGTGCTATGTTCACGCAGCGTACATACTCGTCTATATCAGAAAGTTCCTTTATAGCTATAAGGTATTTTATATGTCCTGCACAGTGTTTCATATCCTGCTCCTTTACTTGTCAGCATCAATGAGATGCCAGTAGCCTTTGAGGTAGATACCTCCTGAAATGATCGTAAGAGCTGTCGATATCCACACGAGTACCGGTATTGCAATATTATTGACTGCATCGGCAATTGCGGAGGATACGTTTATATCCATATCGCCGCATATACTCAGCCACAGAAGAACGGCTATTATCGTGACCATAGTAAAAGCCGTCTTGAGCTTTCCCCACATTCCTGCTGCAACGACTACTCCGCTGTTAGCCGCAAGAAGTCTGAGTCCGGATACCATGAATTCCCTTGCACTTATTATGATGAGCGGAACTGCTCCCATATTCACTTCTTTAAGCTCGACGAATACGGCAAGTGCGGCTATTACAAGGACTTTATCTGCGAGCGGATCGAGGAATTTTCCGAAATTCGTCACGAGATTGCGTTTCCTTGCGATCTTTCCGTCAAGTGCATCTGTTATCGATGCGGCGGCGAATATCACCAGTGCTATCAGGAAATGGAACGGTATATCCAGATATATGAACAACAGGAAAAACGGTATGAGAAATACTCTCATCAATGTCAGCTTGTTAGGCAGATTCATTTTTCTATCACCTCTCCTATCAGATCATAATCAAGTGTATCGGTGATCCTTATTTTCACGTAATCACCCACAGCAAGCGGCTCCGGCGATGTGAAGAACACTTTTCCGTCGATATCCGGTGCATCGAGCGGTGTTCTGCCGAACCAGCATTCACCGAACTTGTCGAAGCCTTCCACGACGGCTGTGTACTCGTTTCCGAGCAGCTTTTCGTTGTTGGAACTGCTTATGAGCATCTGCTGCTCCATTATTATATCGGCACGGTGTGACCTTACTTCCTCGTCCACCTGATCTTCAAACTCTGCCGACTTTGTGCCTTCCTCCTGTGAATAGGGGAAGCAGCCGAGCCTGTCGAAGCGGACTCTCTGTATGAATTCGGCAAGGTGTTCAAACTGCTGCTCGCTCTCGCCGGGGAAGCCTGTTATCAGCGTCGTGCGGAGGATAACTCCCGGTATCTTCTCACGGATATGGGCAAAGAGAGCTTCGAGCTGCTCCTCGTCGCCCCAGCGGTTCATGCGTGAAAGTATCTCGCCGTCACAGTGCTGGATAGGTATTTCCATATATTTGACGAGCTTTTCCTCACGGGCGATAGTTTCGAGGAGTCTGTCCGTTATCCTCTCCGGGTAGCAGTAGAGCGTCCTTATCCACTTTATGCCGTCTATCTTGCAGAGTTCTTCGAGGAGTTCGGGGAGTTTTGACTCTCCGTAGATATCTTCGCCGTAGCGTGATGTATCCTGAGCGATGACTACAAGCTCGGTCACGCCGTTCTTTGCGAGCCATTCGGCTTCTTCAATGACTTTCTCCATAGGGACGCTGCGGAATTTTCCACGTATCTTTGGTATAGCACAGTATGTGCAGCAATTCGAGCAGCCCTCTGCTACTTTAAGATACGAGAAGAACGGGAGGGTGGAAATTATCCTCTCGCCTTCAAGCTCTGCATCGAGCTTAGGAGCGAAATCTATGAATCTCTCGCCGGCAAGGACATGGTCGAGGACTTCGATTATGTCCTTGTTATTGCCTATGCCGATAACGGCATCTGCCTCCGGGAAGAGGTCGGCGGCCTCCTCCTTGTATCTTTCTGTGAGACAGCCTGTGATGATTATTTTTTTGAGCTGTCCCTCCTCCTTGAGCTTTGCGAGTTCAAGGATAGTCTCTATAGCTTCTTCCTTTGCGGACTGGATAAATCCGCAGGTATTAACGACCGCAACATCGGCAAGTCCCGGCTCGGTGACGAGCTGATACCCCCTGCTTCTGAGTTTATACAGCATTCTCTCCGAATCGACCAGATTCTTTGAGCAGCCGAGCGAAACCAATCCAACCTTGATAGGCATTGCATATCCTCCCTGTCAGTCTTCTGAATTTTCAAAATATTCCCTTACAGCACGGTTTATCTCGTCAAATCCGTAACCGTACCTTACAAGGGCGTTCTTTGCCTTGCTCACAGTTTTGATATCGCTGCTGTCAGCAAGGAAGCGTGCGTATTTTGTCTCAAGAAGGCTCTCAAGATTTTCCGCATAAACGTCCTCATACTTTTCAAGAGCATCACCGGCGGTATCCTTGTCTATACCTTTGAGTATCATCTCACGCTCCGCACGTCTTCTGCCGTATTTTTTTGATACGACGTATTTTTGTGCGAGTCTTTCCGCATACCGTTTGTCATCGATGAAGCCGCCGGATATGAGCTTATCGACAACTGCACTGCACAGAGCCTCGTTTTTGTAAGTCCTGACGAGTTTTCCGAGCATCTCCTTTGCAGAGTGCTCCCTGTAGTCAAGGCGGTACATGGCATACTGGTACGCCCTGCGGAAATTGGAAGCATATATTATCTCCCTCAGCTTCGCTCTGTCAAGCTCGATGCCGGCACGCAGACCGTAGTCTGCCACTATATCAGCATGGAGATAGAATTTTCTGCCGTCGTCGGTGTCAATAACGTATGTCGTGCCTTTGTATACTCCGAGAGATGTTATTTTCATTACTCTTCAGCCGGAGTGAATTCATCGAGGTCTTCGTCGATATCAGCGAGGATATCCTCGTCCTGTGAAGTCTGCGGAGCTGATGTATCGTCTGCCGGTGCTTCTTCAGCCGGAGACTCTGCCGCACCCTTCTTCTGCTTGCCCTTTTCGGCAGCAGCAGCCATTACCTCGTCCTTGCGGGCGTAGATCTGCTCCTCGATCTCCTTCATGAGAGCTTCGTCGTTTTTGAGAAGTTCCTTTACGTTGTCACGTCCCTGACCGAGCTTCTGGTCCTTATAGCTGAACCACGAGCCGCCCTTCTTGATGATGTCGAGTTCTGTAGCGATATCAAGGAGTTCGCCCACACGGGATATTCCCTGACCGTACATCATATCGAAATGAGCTTCCTTGAACGGCGGTGCTACCTTGTTCTTTACTACCTTGCACTTTGTCTCTGCACCGATTATCTCGCTGCCGGACTTGATGACTTCGCCCTTGCGGACTTCGATACGCACTGATGCGTAGAACTTCAATGCACGGCCGCCGGGAGTTGTCTCCGGGTTTCCGTACATAACGCCGATCTTTTCACGCACCTGATTTATGAATATTGCCACGCAGTTCGACTTCGAGATAGCTGCTGTGAGCTTTCTCATAGCCTGTGACATGAGCCTTGCAAGCTGTCCTACGTGGAGATCGCCCATTTCGCCGTCGATCTCTGCACGGGTGGTCATTGCTGCGATAGAGTCGATAACTATTACATCGAT
>CADBQF010000243.1 GCA_902796705.1 Ruminococcus flavefaciens | reverse complement strand
TCTGCGACTTTGCTGACGGGTTCGGAGTAGTCATAGTAATTGGTATAAACGCTCTCTGCTTCGGGATCTGCAGCCTTTGTGACGATAGAACCCTTTTCGCCTGCGAGAGTACGGAGCTTCTTTCTGATATCGGCATCATCGGAGATATCCTCAGCGATGATATCCATAGCACCCTGCAAAGCGGTCTGAACGTCGTTTATCTTCTTTTCCTCGTTGATGAAAGCCTCAGCTTCCTTTTCGGGATCGGTCTTTCCGTCCTGTTCCATGATGAGGACAGCGAGCGGTTCGAGTCCGTTCTCACGGGCGATGCCGGCACGGGTGCGTCTCTTGGGTTTGAACGGGCGGTAGATATCCTCGACTTCCACGAGAGTAGCAGCGGCACTGATAGCGGCTTCGATCTCCGGAGTCATCTTCTCCTGCTCGGTGATAGCGTTTGTTATTTCTTCCTTGCGTTTTTCGAGATTTCTCAGATACATGAGCCTGTCGTAGAGTTCACGGAGTATCTGGTCGTCGAGAGAACCGGTGAGTTCCTTACGGTAACGGGCGATAAAAGGTATCGTCTGGTCGTCATCGATAAGAGCAACAGTATTTTCGACCTGTTCAAGTCTTATCCCGAATTCTTTTGCAAGTGTACTGTTAATATCCATATTTAAATCCTTTCACTGCGTCTGGAGGAGATGTCAACTGACGATGACCAGAGTGCGAGTTTTTCCGCAATATCGTTCCAGACGGTCATTTTATCCATTTCATTCAGCACCTCATGCCTCATGCCGGGGTAGAGCCTGTGGGTAACGTTCATGTAGCCCATATTTTCGAGTGCAGCCACGGAGCTGAAGAACTTCTCCTCCGAGAACATACACGGATCGTCCTTTCCGGAGATGAGATGCACAGGGATACTTGTCGGAGTGCGTACATCATCAGGAGCGGGAGTATAGGCTCTCTTCATGATGCTCAGAACACCGGCGTAACCCTTTAAAGTATATGTGAAGCCGCAGAGCGGATCTTCTGTGAAATGTCTTACAGTTTCGGGATCGCTGCTTATCCACGAGTGCGGAACGTCACCGAATCTCCTGTTGAAGAAATTCTCCGAGAAGCTGCTGACAGCGGTGCTTCTGTAGCGTTCACCGAACTTATTGAGAAAATCAGAACCGAGCATATCCACCGCAGCCGAGAGCTTGTTGTAACACGGAGTACCGAGCAGGAACACGCCGTCCGGAGTTATCTTCCTCCTGTTGAGCATACATCTTGCTATGAGAGAACCGAGGCTGTGAGCGATGATGAAATGCGGCAGATCGGGGAAAAGCCTGTCCGCAAAGGTATATATCCACTCCTGGTCGTGGGGCATGAAGTATTCCGGCTCGTCATACATATAACCGAGGTCTTCCGGCGAAACGACGCTCTTTCCGTGGCCACGGTTGTCGGAGATTATACATATATAACCCTTTTCGACAAGGTGATCCATGAAAGGGAAGTACCTTTCCTTATGCTCGCTCATACCGTGTATGAACTGGACGATACCGCACGGTTCGCCTTTGGGACGGTGAACGGCGATGCTTATACAGAGTCCCGGAACACGGCAGTCAGTCCCGCCGTTGATGATATATTCAGACACCATGAATTCCGGTTCGATATTCTTGTAATTCATCAAAAACCTCCCTCGTGAAAGATCCATAATAAATATTTTACCACATTTCAGAAAATAAATCAAGTATATTTTGATAACATGGAGAATATGAGGGCTGACCTGCCATAAATTTTATAAAATGCTTGCATTTTGAGTGCGTTCATGGTATAATAATATAATCGTATAGTTATGCAATAAAGAATAAAAAGAAAGCAGGCGATAAGGTGCTTAAAAGCATGACAGGCTATGGCAGAGCCCAGAAGATCATAGGCGGCAGGGATATCCTTGTCGAGATACGCTCTGTTAATCATAGATACTATGAATATTCATCACGCATACCACGTTCCTACAGTTATATCGACGAAAAACTCAAAGCCCTCCTCAAGACCGGCATAACAAGAGGCAAGGCAGAAGTCTCCGTTACAGTCATCAATATCGAGGCAAAAGATACCGAGATCACAGTGAACAGATCAGTCGCTCAGGGGTACATAAATGCACTCAGGAGCATCAAGGACGAATTCTCGCTTGAAGATGACCTCTCCCTCTCAAAGCTCATCAAGCTCCCGGATATTTTCAGCGTTACGAAAGCTCCCGACAACGAGGAGCAGATATGGCACGACATCGCCGAAGTCGCCGGGGAAGCACTTGATAAATTTGTAGCAATGCGTGAGACAGAGGGCAGCAAGCTCCGCAGCGATATCATCGCAAAGACAGACCTCCTCCTCTCAATGGTAGGTCAGGTAGAGGAGCTTTCTCCCAAGACTGTGGAGAACTACAGGAACAAGCTCCGCCAGAAGCTCTCTGAGATACTCGAATCAAAGGACATCGACGAGCAGCGTATCGTTACCGAGGCTGCCGTTTTTGCTGAAAAGATAGCAGTCGATGAGGAGACTGTCCGCCTCAGGAGCCACATCTCCCAGCTCAGGGATATGCTCGACAGCAGCGATGCGGTCGGCAGAAAGCTCGATTTCATCGTTCAGGAGATGAACCGTGAAGTCAATACTATCGGCTCAAAGGCACAGGATCTCAGCGTTACGAAGATCGTTGTCGATATGAAGGCTGAGATAGAAAAGATACGTGAGCAGATCCAGAACATAGAATGATATGAAGCTCATAAGTATCGGTTACGGAAATATGATATCTGCCGACAGGATAATATCGATAGTCAGCCCCGAATCCGCCCCCGTCAAGAGACTCGTCCAGGAGGCAAGGGACAGCGGCATGGCGATAGATGCCACCTACGGCAGGAAGACAAGGGCAGTGATAGTCATGGACAGCGGACATATCGTCCTCTCGTCACTCATAACAGAGACTCTCGCTGCAAGGATAAACGGTTCAGGAGGTCAAGACGAAGATGAGTAAAGGAAGACTCATAGTATTCTCCGCTCCGTCAGGCTGCGGAAAAGGCACGATGCTCGAACAGATCCTCAAAAACGACGGATTCAGGTGTTCGGTGTCTGCAACGACACGCTCCCCACGTCCGGGCGATGTGGACGGCGTGAACTACCACTTCATAAGCCGTGAGGACTTCGAGGATCGTATCGGTAAGGATATGTTCCTGGAGTATGCCGAATACTGCGGCAATTACTACGGAACGCTCCTCTCGGAAGTCGATCCGTACCTCGAAAAAGGCATAGATGTTATCCTTGAGATAGAAGTACAGGGTGCTATGAAGATACGTCAGAAGCGTCCTGATGCGGTCTTCATCTTCATCGCTCCGCCTTCCGTGAGCGAACTCCGCCGCCGTCTCAACAAGAGAGGCACAGAGACTCAGGAAGTCATCGAGGAGAGGATCTCACAGGCAGCAGGCGAGATAGCTCTTGCCGAAAAGTATGATTACGTCATTGTCAACGACGCTCTTGAAGATGCAGTAGACGATTTCTTTGCCGTTATGCGTGCAGAGAAGCTCAAGGCTGCAAATTCGGGCGATATTATAAATGAGGTGTTGAAATAATGTTAAGACCAGCAGTAAACCAGATAATTTCAAAGAATGAGAGTCCCTACTCACTCGTTATCGCCGTTGCAAAGCGTGCAAGAGAGATAACGGACGAACTCTACGAGAATAATCAGGTGCTTGAAGAAAAGCCCGTAAAAACGGCTGTTGAGGAGATAGCAAGCGGAAAGTGTAAGATAGTTTACACAAATCCCACCAACACTGACTGATGTCCCTTACAGCGGAAATTGCCGTCAGCTCGGCATTGTATTCTTTTGATAAGCTTTTTTCATATGCAATTCCAGAAGAATTATCTCAGACAATAGCTTGTGGCTGCCGTGTAATAGTTCCTTTTGGCATAGGAAATAATCATAGAGTCGGAATGATTTTTCGACTTTCAAAAAGCGAAACAAAAGGGTTAAAATCTATAATTTCGGTTATAGATATAAAACCTGTTCTTTCGGAAGAACTCCTTGGACTTGCTGAATACCTCCATAGCCGTACTTTTTGTACGTGGTTTGATGCTGTTAAAACTATGCTTTCTCCTGCTATGTCAATAAAGATATCGGAGAAGTATATTCTTTTACAAAGTAACTATAGCAGTAAGGATTTATCAGTAAATGGTTCAGAGCTGTTGAAAAAGCTTCGTTTGTCGAAAAATGAACAGGAATTTGATTCTATAATAGAGGAACATATTACTGCGAATGGAAGAAAATATTTAGATGAGCTTTGTAAGAAAGGTTTGCTTTGCCCTAATGATAAGTTTCGTCAGAATGTAAAAGATGCTTACGTTAAAAGTGTACGCCTTACACAAAGATATCTTGATTCTCCAGAAGAAATAAGTCTTACTGAAAAGCAGAAAAAAGTTGCCGATTTTCTAATGGATAATGGTGCAATGACGGTAAATGAAGCTGCGTATATGTGTGGTGTAACTCCTATTGTTATAAAAAACCTTGCGGAAAAAGGTGCAGCAGAAGAATATGAAGCTGAATATTATCGAATAGTTGATTCTGAAGAATATGAAAGAGTGTCTCCTGAAAACATAGTACTTTCAGAAGAACAACAGAACGTATTCGATGCCGTGTCAAAGAGGATAGCCTCCGGCAGACCGGAAGTCTTCCTCCTCCACGGAGTCACAGGCAGCGGAAAGACATCTGTATTTGAAAAACTCATACATTTTACCATATCTTCCGGAAAGAAGGCGATGCTTCTTATACCGGAGATAGGTCTTACTCCACAGGTGCAAAGAAGATTTAAAGCATTGTTTGGAGAACGTGTAGCAGTTATACACAGTGGTCTTTCTTTATTTCAAAGATTTGACGAGTACAAGCGGATAAAGCGTGGCGAAGCCGATATCGTCATCGGTACGAGAAGTGCCGTTTTTGCCCCCCTTGAGGACATAGGCATAATTATACTCGACGAAGAAGGCGAACGTTCGTATAAATCGGAAAGTTCACCGAGATACTATACTCATGACATCGCAAAACAGAGATGTGCGTATCACGGGGCAGTTCTGCTCCTTGCGTCGGCAACTCCGTCGGTGGAGAGCTATTACTACGCTGAAAAAGGCGTGTATCACCTCCTTGAGATGAAGCACCGCTACAGCAGCAGCATTCTTCCCGATGTCGAGATAGTCGATATGAACGAAGAGCGGAGCTGCGGCAATATAACAGAATTCAGCCGCCGTCTTACAAATGAGATAAAACAGAATCTCGAAAACGGCGAGCAGACGATACTTCTTCTCAACAGGAGAGGTTATCATACTATAATAAACTGCTGTGACTGCTCCCAGCCGGTATACTGCCCGAACTGCTCAGTTCCGCTGACATACCACAAGAAAAACGATCGCATGATGTGCCACTACTGCGGCTATGTTTCCGAAATGCCGGAAAAATGCCCGACCTGCGGCTCGGTGCGGCTCAGACATATGGGTTTCGGCACTCAGAAGCTCGAAGAAGAACTTAATATGTATTTCCCGCAGGCAAGGATACTGCGAATGGACGCCGATACGACTTTTTCAAGATATTCCTACGAAAAAGGCTTCAATGCGTTCAGGAGGGGAGAATACGACATCATGGCAGGTACTCAGATGATAGGCAAGGGACTCGACTTCCCGAATGTAACGCTCGTCGGCGTGCTTTCGGTCGATAAAGCTCTCTTCGCCGGAGATTTCCGCAGCTATGAGAGAACATTCTCGCTCATCACGCAGGTAGTAGGCAGGAGCGGCAGAGGAGAGAAGAAGGGCAGAGCGGTCTTGCAGACTTTCATGCCCGACCACTACGTCATGAATCTCGCTGCCGGTCAGGACTACAAGGCTTTCTACAATGAGGAGATAGCTATCCGCCGTGCCATGATATTTCCGCCGATATGCGATATGTGCATACTCGCTTTTGCCGGAAATACAGAGGAACAAGTCAAAAAAGGCACAGATGCCGTCATGGAGCTTATGAGAGCTTCCCTGCGGAGATTACAGCCGAAAACTCCCGTGCGTGTGCTTGGCCCGGTGAGATGTTCCTACGGGAAACTCAACGGAAAGTACCGCTACAGGATAATCATAAAATGCAAAAACAATGCCGAGATGCGTGGCTTCATCAGCAGTATCCTCAAAGAGTCCTCAAAGCTCAGGGATATGTCCGGTGTTAGCCTTTATGCCGATATGAACGGCGATGCAGGCGTATGAAAGGATATGGATAAAATGGCACTCAGAAAAATACTGACAGATAAGGACGAAAGTCTCCACAAGGTCTGCAAGCCTGTTGACAAATTTGACGAGAAGCTTGCCACCCTCCTTGATGATATGCACGAGACTCTTGACAAGGCTCAGGGACTCGGACTCGCTGCACCTCAGATCGGTCTGTGCAGGAGGATATTCATAATGCACCTCGAAGAGGGAAGCTTTGAAGCCATAAACCCCGAAGTAACGATGAAAGAGGGAAAGCAGCGTGTTCAGGAAGGCTGCCTTTCATGCCCGAATGTTTGGGGCATCGTCACACGTCCTATGAGCTGTCACCTCAAAGCTCAGGACAGGAACGGAAACTGGTATGAACGTGACTTCACCGCTCTCGGAGCTCAGTGCGTATGCCACGAGAACGATCACCTCGACGGCCACGTTTTCACCGAGATAGTTGAGGAATTCTTCGTACCAAAGGAGGAATGATACAATGAAGATAGTGTTCATGGGAACACCTGAATTTGCTGTCCCGTGCCTGAAAGTCCTTGCGGAGAGCAGCCACGAAGTAGCAGCAGTTTTCACTCAGCCCGACAAGCCGAAGGGCAGAGGATACAAGATGATACCGACTCCCGTGAAGAGTGCTGCACTTGAATATGACATTCCCGTCTATCAGCCGATCTCGCTCAGAAAGGGCGAAGATGCAGAGGAGTCTATGAAAATTCTGAACGATATTGCTCCCGACCTCATAGTCGTTACAGCATACGGTCAGATACTCCCGAAGGAGATACTTGAACTCCCGGCACACGGCTGCATAAATATCCACGCCTCACTTCTCCCGGCTTACAGGGGAGCTGCTCCTATAAACTGGTGTATCCTCAACGGCGAAAAGGAGACCGGCGTAACATCGATGCAGATGTCAGAGGGACTCGATACAGGCGATATGCTTATCAGAGAAAAGACGGAGATAGGCGAAAATGAGACTTATCAGGAGCTTTACGCACGCCTTTCGGAAATGGGCGGAGAAGTTCTGATGAAAACTCTCGAAGCTGTCGAAAACGGCACGCTCGTTCCGGAAAAGCAGGACGATTCGCTCTCCAGCTATTCTCCGATGATAAAGAAAGAGATGAGTGCTCTCGATTTCTCGAAGCCGGCATCGCAGGTACACAATACCGTCCGTGGAGTCACAGGCTTCACTATGCTCGGCGGAAAGAGGCTGAAAGTATTTGCATCTGAATTATCGGACGATATTGCTCCGGACGCAGAGAACGGCAGCATCGTCGTTCCCGAAAAGTTCACCGTGAAATGCGGTGACGGAAAATGTATCTCATTCACAGAGATACAGCTCGAAGGCGGAAAGCGTATGAAGACCGCTGACTTCCTTCGTGGAAGAAAACTCAATAAAGGCGATATCTTAGGCTGAACGGAGGTATAATATGGGTTTGTATATACTTTTTATACTGGCTATGATCCTGCTGCCGATCGCAGCACAGATCAATGTCTCACTGACATTCAAGAAGTACAGCAAGCAGCTCAACTCACGAGGTCTGACAGCCGATATGGTAGCAAGGCAGATCCTCGACAATAACGGCCTGCAAAACGTAAGGATAGAGCATATAAGCGGAAATCTCACGGATCACTACGATCCGTCTGCAAATGTCGTAAGACTTTCCGATGCTGTATACGGGAAAACTTCCGTATCCGCTATCGGAGTGGCTGCTCATGAGTGCGGCCATGCCTGTCAGCACGCAGAGAACTACACGCCTATCGTCATCAGGAGCAAGCTTGTTCCTGTAACGAATATCTGCTCCAGACTGTGGTATTTCGTGCTTCTTATAGGCATCGTCCTCAGTGAGATGACGATAGGAACACCGCTCATCTATCTGTCTATCGGAATGTTCGCAGCAGTCGTTCTCTTCCAGATCGTTACGCTCCCGGTAGAATTCGATGCGAGCAGCAGAGCTTTGAAGACGCTCGATTCCTGCTATATCCTTGAAAGCAGCGAGATACCCAAGGCGAAAAAGGTACTCAGAGCAGCAGCTATGACTTACGTGACTGCACTCGTCGTATCACTTCTCCAGCTTCTCAGGCTTATCCTCAGTACAAGAAGAAGATGAGCAGTACAGAACCAAGACTTACGGCTGTAAAGCTCCTGGACAAAACGTTCAGGAGCGGCAGCTATTCAAATATCCAACTGGGAAACACCCTCAGCAGATCTGATATGGAGCAGAGGGACAAGGCGTTCTGCTCGGCTCTCTACTACGGAGTGATCGAGAGAAGGATAACGCTCGACCATATCATTTCCGGACTTTCATCACGTCCGCTGAACAAGCTCGACAGCATAATTTTAAATATATTGCGGTGCGGATTGTACCAGATACTCTACATGGAAAGCATTCCCGACAGTGCCGCAGTCAATGAGTCCGTCCTCCTTGCGAAAAAGGCAGGCAAGACGAGTGCGTCAGGCATGGTCAATGCCATTCTCAGGAATTTTCTCCGCCGTGACAAGAAGTTTGATCTCCCCGGAGAGCCGGGAAGCATCGGGCGGCTGTCAGTTGAATTTTCCGCCCCGGAGGAAATGATCCGTGAGCTTATGGAAAACAACGCATTATCGCTGCTTGATCCGGATATCAGAAAAGATACGGTCTATATCAGGCGGAATCCTCTGCGTTGTACTTCTGACCTGCTCTGTGATACACTCGGAGGTGTTGTCGGAAAAGAGAACATCATTTCAATGGAAGATATCCTCCCCGGCTGCTTTGCGGTAAAAGGCGGCGGAGATATTATCCGCACAAAGGCTTTTGAAGCCGGATATTTCCACGTACAGAGCTTTGAATCGCAGTTCTGCTGCAAGGCAGTATCTCCGGAGAGCGGCGATATCGTGTACGATATGTGTGCAGCTCCCGGCGGAAAAACGTTCACTATGGCTGAATATTCCCCCGGCGGAGAGATATGGTCTTCCGACCTCCACGAAAAGCGTGTGAAGCTCATAAAGGACGGTGCCGGAAGGCTCGGCCTTGAAAATATAAAGGCTTCTCCCCGTGACGCATCGAAATTTGATGAGTCGCTGCCGCAGTTCAGTAAAATACTCTGCGACGTTCCGTGTTCCGGTCTCGGAGTCATACGGAGCAAGCCGGAGATAAAGTACAAGAGCATATCCGACTTCGCCGGACTTCCGCAGATCCAGTACGATATTGCTCACAATGCGGTGAGATATCTCAGGCCGGGCGGCATACTCGTTTACTCGACGT
Organism: Ruminococcus flavefaciens; assembly: GCA_902796705.1. GTDB lineage: Bacteria > Bacillota > Clostridia > Oscillospirales > Ruminococcaceae > Ruminococcus > Ruminococcus flavefaciens_W. The sequence continues at coordinate 5,988 of CADBQF010000243.1, read as the reverse complement.
GTACAGTCCGGAAAGCCGAGAACGGCGATGTCTGCGACAGGCTTCTCAGCGAGTGTCCGGAGCTTGAACCGGTCACACTTCCGGAGCTTCCGGGCGTGGAGCCGTGCAGCAGAATGGATTTTCTGCCGGAAATGTATGGGAACGGCTTTTTTGTGGCAAAATTCAGAAAGGTGAGATAACGGCAGGTGGAACATTTGGAAAAAACTGATATAATGAGTCTCACCTGTGACGAGATCGGAGACATACTCGGACAGGCTGGCGAGAAAAAATTCAGGGCAAAACAGATATACAAGTGGCTCCATGTGAAAAGAGTGTTCGATTTTGATGAAATGACTGATATATCTGTCCAATTGCGTCAGTACATGAAAGAAAAATTTTGTATAAATGGACTATTTGTGCAGAAAAAGCTTGAATCTTCCATAGATAATACTGTAAAATATCTGTATAGGCTTCCGGACGGCAATTTTGTCGAGACCGTTTTGATGGAGTACAGCTACGGACACAGCATATGCGTATCCACACAGGTCGGGTGCAAAATGGGCTGCCGTTTCTGTGCGTCGGCAATAGCCGGATTCGTAAGGAGCCTTGAACCGTCTGAGATACTGATGCAGATCTATCAGACCGAGAAAGATGCCGGTATAAGGGTATCAGGCATAGTTCTCATGGGCATCGGTGAACCGCTCGATAATTTTGAGAATGTCACAAAATTCCTGCGGCTGATATCAGACAGCGGCGGCAATGACCTCAGCCTGAGACACGTTTCACTTTCAACGTGCGGCATCGTTCCGAGGATATACGAACTCGCAGACATGAAGCTCCAGCTAACACTGTCTGTGTCGCTCCACTGTCCCGACGATAAAGGCAGGAGCGAGATCATGCCGGTGAACAAAAAATATAATATCACGCAGCTCATGGAAGCGTGCAGATACTATATAAAAACAACAGGTCGGCGTATTACCTTTGAATACGCAGTCATCGACGATGTGAATTCTTCTGAAGAAGATGCAGCGAAACTTGCAGCTCTTCTGCGTGGCATCAACTGTCATGTGAACCTCATACCCGTAAATAAGGTAAAGGAACGCAGCTACAGGACGACACGCTCCGCTGCTGCCGCTTTTGCAAAACGCCTCGAAAAGAAAGGCATTAACGCAACTGTCAGAAGGACTCTCGGAAGCGATATAGAGGCAGCCTGCGGTCAGCTCCGGCGTGACGCTGACAAACAGGCAAATGCGAACGGAGGTGCTGGTATTTGAGATTCAGATCGGGTACCGATATCGGACTCACAAGAGAAGAAAATCAGGACGCAGTGAGATGTGAATACTTCGGGCATAACGTCCTCGCCGTCGTGTGCGACGGAATGGGAGGAGAGCGTGCCGGCAAGGAAGCAAGCACGATCGCTGTTGAGGAATTCTTCCAGAGATTCTCTGCCGGTTACAGCGAGAGCCTCGACGATGATGAGATACGCAAACTGCTCATCGCATCAGTCTCGGCAGCAAATTCCGTGATCTACACCCGTGCAAGGCTCGATTTCAAGAATTTCGGCATGGGAACGACCTGCGTGGCGGCTTTCGTCACATCACGATCGGCATTCATCGCCAATGTAGGCGACAGCAGGGCTTACCTCGTCACGGGGAGCGGCCTTGCAAGGATAACTACCGATCACAACGTCTCGACGGTGCTTTACCAGAGAGGCAAGATATCCGAAGAAGAGATCGATACTCATCCGCAGAGACATATGCTCGTAAGGGCAGTCGGCGTGGAAAAGACCGTAGATACCGATATCTTCATCATTGACTATGACGATAAAATCAGTCTGCTGCTATGCTCGGACGGTCTTTCGGGCTACTGCACAGACGATGAGATATACAGCATCATCTCAAAGGCAGATATCGATGATGCTCCAGCAGAACTGATTCAACTTGCCCTTGACAAGGGCGGCCGTGATAATGTAACTGTTGCGGTAATTTCTGACTAAAACAGGAGGAAAGGTAATGGATAAGAACATTGGCAAGAAGCTCGACGGAAGGTATGAGATAACCGAGCTTATCGGCGTGGGAGGCATGGCAGAAGTCTACAAGGGAGTTGACGTGATCGACAACAAGCCTGTTGCGATCAAGATACTCAAGAAGGAATACTCCGAGAATGAGGAGTTCCTCCGCAGATTCAGGAACGAATCAAAGGCTATCGCCGTTCTGTCACACCCGAACATCGTAAGGATCTACGATGTCGGATTCTCTGACAAGATACAGTATATCGTAATGGAGTACATCGACGGCATAACCCTTAAAGAGTATATCGAAGAGGAACAGGTGCTCACATGGAAAGATACAGTCCACTTCGTGATACAGATACTCCGTGCATTGCAGCACGCACACGACAAGGGCATAGTTCACCGTGACATAAAGCCGCAGAACATCATGATGTTCACAGACGGAACTATCAAGGTCATGGATTTCGGCATAGCCAAATTTGCCCGTGAGGAGGGCAAGACAGCTACCGATCAGGCTATCGGGAGCGTACACTACATCAGCCCTGAGCAGGCAAGCGGCTCTGTAACAGATGCAAAGAGCGATATCTACTCCGTAGGTGCTATGATGTACGAGATGCTCACCGGAAAGAAGCCTTTCGACAGCGATAACCCCGTTGCTATCGCAGTAATGCATATGCACGATATCCCGGAGCGTCCGAGAGCTATAAATCCCGATATCCCGGACGGACTCGAAGAGATCGTACTTCGTGCCATGGAAAAGAATCCTGCTGACAGATATCAGACTACTGCCGAAATGATAAGCGATATCGAGGCATTCAAGGCAAATCCTGCCATTACCTTCGGTTATTATCAGGAAGAGAGCGAAGACGCAGAGGATACACGTTTCTTCAATACGTCTCAGCAGGCTGCTGCTGTTGCAGAGAAAGAACCTGAGCCGGCAAGACAGAACGTTTACTCCGGTCAGAGATCAGCAAGTGCCGCTGCCCTTTATCCCGACCAGGGACAGAGATATCAGCAGCGTCCTGCATACAACAACGGATACTATGAAGACGATGACGATGATGAGGAAGAAGAGCGTTCTTCACTCGTAGTTCCTGTACTTACTGCTGTTGTAGTAGTAGTTATCATCGTAGCAGTTCTCTTCGTGGCAACGCTCCTCGGAGGACTCCTCAAGGGCGACGGCAAGAACGGCGACATGAAGATGCCTGACTTCTACGGTATGGATTACAATGACGCTGTCAGCCAGTACGGAAACAACATCAAATTCGTCGATGACGGTTCGGAATACAACGAACTCGATGCAGGCCTTATCTTCGAGCAGAGCATCGAAGCCGGAACTCCTTTCAAGAAGGGCGACAAGCTCCGTGTAAAGATCAGTAAGGGCATGGAGACAGTTGAGATACCGAAGGTATCAGAGATGAACGCAGACATGGCAAGAGATCAGCTCGTTCAGAGAGGTCTTAAAGTCGAGATAAAGAACTCCGCAAGCACAGATGTCCAGAAGGGCTACGTTATCAAGTCCGAGCCTGAGGCTGGTACAGAAGTACACAAGGGTTCAACAGTTATCCTCTATGTAAGCATGGGCGTTGAAGCAGGTCAGGTAAGCGTTGAAGACTTCGTTGGTATGGACGCTGACGACGCTGTAGCTATCGCAGAGTACAGAGGACTCAAGCCTAAGACAGAGCCTAAGGCTTCTTACGAGAAGGAAGGCATCGTAGTTGAGCAGAGCATCGCTAAGGGCGAAAAGGTAGACGAAGGCAGCGAGATCATACTCTATGTCAGCAGCGGTGAAGCTCCTGACGGCGAGATCCCGTTCACGATTCCTTTCCCGACAGACGCAAACGGAAGATTTGCTATTGACTTTATGATAACAAATGAAGACGGTACTACAAACGTGGATACATCAGGAATCATTCTCGTTCCGGAGATGAACCAGATCACACAGAACATCAAGGGCTCAGGCGAGAACGTTGAGGTTACCGTTGTGCTTACAAATGTTAATACTAACGCAAGAACACAGCTTGGTAAGTATATCTTCAACTTCGCATCAGGCAGCGTAAGCAAGCAGAGCGAGGATATCAGAGGTGCATTCGAGTCAGTAGGCGGATTCAACAAGACAACTGAAGCTCCTACAGAAGCTCCGACAGAGGCTCCTACAGAAGCTCCGACAGAGTGGACAGAACCGTGGACAGAGTCGACAACAGAATACGTTGATCCTAACTGGGATCCTAACGCTCAGGGCGGCGGCGACGGAAGCGAATGGTATTAATAACTAAATGTGTCGGGGGACTCTATACAGTAGAGTCCCCTGACGGCATATATGAGTGCAAGGCAAGAGGTATCTTCCGCAATAAGGGCATAAGTCCGTGTGCAGGCGACCATGTGGAGATAAAAGACGGAGTCATCAGCGAGATACTTCCGAGGAAGAATCATTTGATCCGTCCGCCTCTTGCAAATTTAGATCAGCTGATATTTATTGTGTCCACTTGCAGTCCTGCACCGAATTATCTTATTCTCGATAAATTCATAGCGATAGCCGAGTATAAAGGCATCACCCCGGCTGTCGTGATAACAAAGACCGACCTCGGAGACAGCACTCCCGTCAAGGAGATATACAGCAGGATAGGCATAAAAGTCCTCGAAGCTGATTATTCCGACGAGAGCAGCATCGAAGCTGTACGTGAGCTTCTGCGTGGAAAGGTAAGTGCATTGACAGGCAATTCCGGAGCAGGAAAGTCTACGCTCCTCAACGCCGTCGATCCGACGCTTGATATCCCCACAGCAGAGATAAGCCGAAAGCTCGGCAGAGGTAAGCACACCACCCGCCACGCACAGCTCTACAAGCTCTCAGACGGCGGATATATAGCCGATACCCCCGGATTTTCCACATTCGAGACAAACAGGTACGATATAATCCGCAAGGAGGAGCTTGCCGGCTGTTTCAGGGAATTCAGGGAATATACCGAAAACTGCCTTTTCCGTGACTGCGGCCATATATGCGAAAAAGGCTGTGCAGTAGTTGAAGCTGTAAAGTCAGGAGATATCTCGGAGAGCCGCCACGAGAGCTACAAGGCTATGTATGAAGAAGCTAAACAGCTAAAGGAGTGGGAGCTAAAATGAAGACTTGCCGTATATTTGCAGGCGGTGTCATAGATGATACATCGCATATCAGAGTGGAATCCGGAGATATCGTGATATGTGCCGACAGAGGATATGAATATGCCTCCGCTCTCGGTATAAAGCCGGATATCCTCGTTGGCGACTTCGATTCCTATTCCGGAGAGCTTCCCGGCGGCATCGAGATACACCGCAGCGTCCCCGAAAAAGACGATACCGACACGATGCTCGCCGTCAGGACAGCACTCGAAAGAGGAGCTGAAAAAATAGTCCTCTACGGCGGAACGGGCGGCCGCATCGATCACACTATAGCCAATATCCAGACGATGACTTTCGTAATGGAACACGGCGGCAGTATGATAATTTCTGACAGCCGCAACGAGATGATGCTCGCAGGGGCAGGGGAGCATATCTTTCCTCTGCGTGAGAACTGGTATTTCTCGGTATTTGCCGTGTCAGACGAGGTACATATCGACAGCATGACAGGCGTGAAATATCCGCTTACCGACTACACGCTCACAAGAAGCTTTCCGCTCGGCGTGAGCAACGAGATAGCATCTGAAAGTGCATATCTTGAAATATCTTCCGGAACGGCACTCATAGTCCGCTCCGCAATGTAACAGAATATCCCTCCCCTGAATATAATGAGATATATCATCAAGGGAGGGATTACATATGAAGATAGTAGTTATCAGAAGCCCGAAGTTCATCTCCGGCCTCCTCAGAGTCATCTTCCGCATAAAAAAAGACGAGGAGTAAAACAGCTAAGGCTCGTACCTGTAAGCAGAGGGTGGCTTTTGTGGGGGAAACCTTTCTGAGGAAAGGTTCTCCCCCACACCCCCTTCCAAAGACTTTTAACATGAAATTTCCCCTGACGGGAC
>CADBQF010000242.1 GCA_902796705.1 Ruminococcus flavefaciens | reverse complement strand
CGTCCCGTCAGGGGAAATTTTACGCTGAAAGTTTTAGGAAAGGGGTTTGGGGAAGAACCCTTTTTCAAAAGGGTTTTCCCCAATAAAAGTGCAGATGACAGCAAAAGCAAAGACCTCCGAGGCAGATCACGGAGGTCTGTTTTGTTATTATTCAAAGAGGGAGTTGTAGTCGAATTCTGTGAATTTATCGACTTTCTTGAGGGTAAGCTTTTCGGAGAAGCCTTCTTCTGTACCGATAAGTTTACCGTCCTTGAGGGTGAGGAGCATGATATTATCGTACTCATCGACAAGCTCGATGCTGTTTTCATCGACTGCACCCCATGTGAACTTCGGAGGTTCTTCGGAAGTTTCGGAATAGATCTGAGCGGCGATATAGGCAGTACCGTCCTTTTCAATGACGATCTGGAACATCACGCTTACGGGGAGTCCGTCGTAGTCGGTTACCTCCTCGCCGTCCACTTCGAGCTTTTCGCACTCCCAGTTTCCGATGAAAGCAGAGGTATCGACATCGGTGCGGTACTCACGCTTATCGGGAGCGGAAGTTTCGGAAGCCGGCTTTGAAGATTCGGAAGATGAAGAAGAAGTCTCGCCGCCCTTTGCGGAAGACGTTTCTGTAGTTTTAGCGTCCTTGGTGTTCTTATCCGTTGTAGTCTCGGAAGAAGCCTTTGTCTGGTCTTCCTTTTTGCTTTCCTCGCCGGAAGAAGACTCGTCCTTTGAAGATCCGCCGGACTCTGAGCTGCTCTCCTCTGCATCAGTCGAAGACTCTTCTGAAACAGCGGAAGTAGTTTCGGCTTCGGAGAAGGGAGTGCTGTCGTCTTTATCTCCGCAGGAGAAAGCGGCACAAGCTATCATAGAACAAACTGCAAGTGAGGCAATGAGCTTTTTCATAACGATATATCCTTTCAGAAAATAATTATCATAAACAAGATACTAAACATTATACCACTGCTTGCGGGAAATGTCAATCATATGTTTTCATATAGACTTAGTAAGTATAGACTAACAACTCCGGCAGTTTCTTCTGGTTAACTTTCAGTTTTATTTCCTCCAAATGGTTTATAATAGTACCATTACAAAATAAGGAGGTCATGCTTCAATGAAGACCGTAGAGATATTCACTGACGGAGCTTGCAGCGGAAATCCCGGCCCCGGCGGTTATGGCGTTATCCTCCGTTACAACGGACATGAAAAGGAACTTTCCGGCGGCGACAGTGCCACCACCAACAATCGTATGGAACTCCTCGGAGTCATAACAGGTCTTGCCGCTCTCAAAGAACCGTGTAAAGTCATACTTACCACAGACAGCAAATATGTCGTTGACAGCGTAACAAAAGGCTGGGTTTACGGCTGGAAGAAAAAGGGCTGGATAAAGTCAGACAAAAAACCTGCCCTAAATGTCGATCTCTGGGAGAAGCTCCTCCCTCTGCTCGAAAAGCACGATGTCACTTTCAACTGGGTAAAGGGACACGCCGGCCACCCCGAAAATGAACGCTGCGACCAGCTCGCTGTCGAGCAGCGTGATATATATTCAAAGTAAACGGAGGATACAAAAATGGAAAAAAGATTCATATATGCGGACAATGCAGCAACTACTGCCGTTTCGGAAGAAGTCCTGAATGCAATGCTCCCGCACTTCACCAAAGCTTACGGAAACGCTTCGAGCATATACAAACTCGGCCGTGACGCTCAGAAAGATGTCGAGGAGGCAAGAGCAAAAGTCGCAAAGGCCATAGGTGCTGATCCGGTCGAGATATTCTTCACAAGCTGCGGCTCAGAAGCCGATAACTGGGCTATCAAGGGCGTTGCAGAGAGAGAAGCCAAAAAGGGAAAGAAGCACATCATAACTTCCGTATTCGAGCATCACGCTGTTCTCCATACCTGCGAATACCTCGAAAAGAAAGGCTTTGAAGTGACATATATCCCCGTCAGCGACAAAGGACTCATCGATCCGGAGGATATCCGCAATGCTATCCGTGAAGATACAGCACTCGTTACTATAATGTATGCCAACAACGAGATCGGAACTATCCAGCCTATCGACGAGATAGCCGCTATATGCAAGGAAAAGAAGGTCATCTTCCACACAGATGCAGTTCAGGCTGTAGGCCATGTGGAGATAGACGTTCACAAGCAGGGCATCGATCTTCTCTCGCTCTCCGGTCATAAGATACACGCCCAGAAAGGCATCGGCGTTCTCTATATCCGCAAGGGGATAGTTATCCCGAACCTCATTCACGGCGGCGGTCAGGAGAGAAACAGACGTGCCGGCACAGAGAACGTTCCCGCTATCGTGGGACTCGGCGTGGCTATAGAATCGGCTGTTAAGAATATTGCCGAAAAAGCCGCTGTCATAACTCCCAGAAGAAACCGCCTCATCGACGGTATCCTCAAACTCCCCTACACACGTCTCAATGGCGACAGGGACAAGCGTCTTCCCGGAAATCTGAATATTTCCATAGAGGGCATAGAGGGCGAATCGCTCCTCCTCATGCTCGACCAGAACGGAATATGTGCATCATCGGGTTCAGCCTGCACATCGGGTTCGCTCGATCCCTCGCACGTACTTCTCTCTATCGGACTCAAACACGAAGTCGCACACGGTTCGCTCCGACTTTCTATAGAAGAAGACTTGACAGATGACGATGTTGAGTATATACTTGAAGTAATACCAAAGGTCGTTGAACGTCTCCGTTCAATGTCGCCTGTATGGGAAAAAATGATGAAAGGCGAAAGCTATCAGTAAGGAGCGGTCATTATGGGATTACTCGGTAAATTATTCAACAGCCAGGAAAGAGATCTTGATTTCCTCACCGACGACGAAAAGGAACTTCGTGAGTATGAGGAAAATCAGTATCGTGCCGAATCGGGCATAGCGAACACCGTATCGGAATTCGTAGCCACAGAGATACGCTCTGTTCCCGAAATAAACGGCGTAGTTATATCAGGCACGGTAACGAGCGGAACATTCAGCACCGGCGACAGCATCGAAATTTACGGCAGTTCCGGAAAAAAGGCAGAATCAACGCTCCTCGTCATCGGTCAGTACGGAAAGCAGACCGACTATGTTTCAGAGGGAGCGAACGCCGAGTTCCATATCCCGAACGTCCAGAAGAATCTGATAAAAAGAAATGATATAATAAAGAAAT
>CADBQF010000241.1 GCA_902796705.1 Ruminococcus flavefaciens | reverse complement strand
GTCCCGTCAGGGGAAATTTTACGCTGAAAGTTTTAGGAAGGGAGTTTGAGGGAGAACCCTTTTTCAAAAGGGTTTCCCTCATAATAGATACATACTTCCTGCAAGCACCGGCGTGACAGGCGGGCTTAATTTATTTAACCTCTTGCGTACAAGCAATTATTTAATGATGCTGTACTAAATATCGATATATATATTATTAATTTTTCGTGAAAACTATTGCATTTTACCGAAGAAAGTGATATTATTATAACAACGGAGTTTACATAATGTTTATTTGACGCTGATATTACTTAAATTTCGGATAATTTAAGTATGATCCAGCTTATATCATGAAAGGGCGGATGATATTGAAAAAGCATTTATTCAAATCCTTCTCCGCAGCCGCAGCCGCTGTTATAGTGTCACAGGCTGCTGTACCGTTTTCTGACAGTGCTGCTGTATATGCTGCTTCTGACAGCGTATGGAAGTATGAGTTCGAGGACGGAAAGACTTCCGGAGGAAAGATCTTCTCAGACGGCACGACCGGTCTCAAAAGAGGCGGTGACTGGAGCGATGCCACAGATCTCTCAGGCTTTTCGGGAAAGGGTTTTTCTTATCTTGACCAGAAAGGCACTACTGTGAGCGTCGATGTCGATGTTCCGGAAGACGGACTTTATCAGCTTACGTTCTGCTATTGTCAGCCGAGCGACAGGAGCAAAAAAGTCCAGTATCTGAACGTAAACGGAGTAAATCAGGGCGAGGTGAGCTTCCCGTACAATGAGGGATTCTCCGAAACTTCCGGAGGTATCGTCGTCCTCAAAAAGGGCAGGAACACTATCGAACTCGAAGGATACTGGGGTTATACCTATTATGATTATCTGACTTTGTCGCCTGCTCCGGAGCATATCGCACAGCTCTCCCCTACGGCTGAGCTTTCAAATCCGAATGCTTCAGAATCGGCAAAGAGACTCTACAGCTATCTGCGGGATCAGTACGGAAAACATATAATCGCCGGTCAGCAGGAATACTGCGGCTCTCATAACTACAATTCGTGGAACAGTCCTGACGTGTTCATCAAGGACAATGAGAGCGAATTCCAGTATATCCTCGAAACTACAGGAAAACAGCCTGCTATACGTGGTATCGACCTGCTCGCTTACAATACCACCACTGAATGGCGTGATGATGCCCCGGAGCGTGCTATCGAATGGACAAACAAGTACCACGGCATAGCTACTCTCACATGGCACTGGAACGTTCCTCTGGAGGAGGGCAGCGATAAAACGGCTTTCTATGTTAAATCGGCAAGCGAAACGTACACCACTTTCAGCATATCAAAGGCACTCGAAGAAGGCACATGGGAACATGACGTTCTTATGGCTGATATAGAACTCATCGCAGGCGAACTCAAAAAGCTCAAAGATGCAGATGTACCCGTTCTCTGGAGACCTCTGCATGAAGCCGAGGGCGGCTGGTTCTGGTGGGGAGTTGAAGGCCCTGAACCGTGCAAGAAGCTCTACAGGCTGCTTTATGACCAGCTCACGAATGTCTACGGTCTTGATAATCTTATCTGGGTATGGACAGGTTCTACTTTCCCGACCTCACCGGCATGGTATCCGGGAGATGACGTTGTCGATCTCGTCGGCTATGACAAGTACAACGCAAAGGACGGCCTGCCGAACCTCAGCTCTATATCATCAACTTTCTACAGTCTCGTGCAGAGTACGGACGGTCAGAAAATGGTCGCCATGTCCGAGAACGATTCTATCCCGTCTGTCGAGAACCTCACAAAAGACAAGGCTTACTGGCTCTACTTCTGCCCGTGGTATATGAACTATCTCACAAGCGAGCAGAACAATCCTGTGGATAATCTCATTGAAGTCTACAACAGTGAATACTGCATTACGCTCGATGAACTGCCGGATCTCAAGACTTATCCGATAAGCAGCTCCGAGTCAGACACAAATCCGTCTTCACCGTCAGGTGATATTCTTTACGGAGATGCTAATACTGACGGTACTGTCGATATCTCTGATGCGGTATTGATAATGCAGAGCCAGGCAAATCCCGAAAAATACAAGCTCTCCGCAAATGGTGCAGCAAATGCAGACTGCGTTGACAACCCGAAAGGCGTAACTGCATCAGATGCACTCGCTGTACAGATGATCGAGGCTAAGACTATCAAAGCCGCCGATCTGCCCGTTACAGGAGAATATCTCAATTCTCTCATAAGCTGAGCTTACCCGGCATACTTTTCTGTGTGCCTGAACGACAATTTATAAACATATCATTATCAGGAGGTAATTACAATGAAGTTAAAGAAACGGCTTCTATCTGCTGCCGCAGGTGCTGCAATAGCTCTCACTCAGACGCTGACTTTCCTTCCGGCTGCAAATGCTGCCGACGAGCTGAAAGATGCGATCGCCAATTCATCAGGCGTTGAATACGACTTCGCCCGTGCTTTACAGTATTCTATGTATTTCTACGATGCCAATATGTGCGGTACTGACGTTGAAGGAAACAACCGCTTCGAGTGGAGAGGCAACTGTCATACTTACGATGCAAAAGTCCCGCTCCACCCTATCGAAGACTGGGTAGGCGTGAACCTCACAGAAGAACAGATTGAAAAGTACCGTGATATCCTTGATCCGGACGGCGACGGCTGCGTTGACGTTGCAGGCGGTTTCCACGATGCCGGCGACCACGTTGAATTCGGTATGCCGGAGAACTATGCCGCTTCTACTGTCGGCTGGGGCTACTACGAATTCCGTGATTCTTATATAAAGATCGGTGAGCAGGAGCATATCGAGACTATCCTCCGTCACTTCAATGACTATCTCATGAAGTGTACTTTCCTTGACGAGAACGGCGACGTTGTACTCCACTGCTATCAGGTGGGCGACGGCGACGAGGATCACAATTACTGGAATTCTCCGGAAATGGACACTATGGGCAGACCGGCTTTCTTCCTCACACCTGAAAAGCCGCAGACTGACTACTGCGTTTCCGCTGCCGCATCTCTCGCTATAAACTACCTCAACTTCAAGGATACTGATCCGGAATACGCTCAGAAAAACCTTGACTACGCAGAGGCTCTCTTCAAGTTCGCAAAGGATCACCCCAAGGAGCTCTCCGACAACGGCGACGGCCCGAAGGGTTACTACAGATCAGGCAAATGGGAAGACGATTACTGCTGGGCTGCTGCATGGCTCTACAAGATAACCGGCGACCATATGTACCTCGAAGAGATCTACCCCAACTACGACTACTATGCAGCTCCCTGCTACGTTCACTGCTGGAACGACGTTTGGGGCGGCGTACAGTGCGTTCTCGGTGAGATCTGCATGGATAAGCCTGCCAAGGAAGGCGAACACGTTTACCCTGATTTCATCGAAGAATTCAAGAAAGCTGCCAACAAGAGCCCCTATGAGGAAATGAACTGCTGGGCTTCCGTTGAGAAGGCTATCAATACTTACATGACAGGCGGCGTCGGCAAGATCACTCCGCAGGGTTACTGGTGGCTCGATACATGGGGCAGTGCAAGATACAATACCGCTGCCCAGCTCATGGCTCTCGTTTATACAAAGTACAACGGAAATACTCCCGGAAAGTACAGCGACTGGGCTAAGGGACAGATGGAATACATCATGGGCAAAAACGACATCACTTACCTTGAGCGTATAAATGCCAATACCGAAGCTGAAAAGAAGGGCGAACCCGCTCCGTGGTCAGAAGATGAACTCCACGGCAGCAGATGCTTTATCGTCGGATATAACGAGAATTCCGCTGCTTATCCGCACCACAGAGCAAGCTCCGGCCTTACAAAGTGTGAAGATCCCGATCCGCAGAGATACGTTCTCTTCGGAGCTCTCGCAGGCGGCCCTGACAATCTGGACAGACACGACGATATAACAAAGAACTGGACTTACAACGAAGTTACTATCGACTACAATGCTGCATTCGTCGGAGCTTCCGCAGGTCTCTATGAGTTCTACGGCACTCCCGAAATGGCTCCTACAAGCAACTTCCCTCCGAAGCCTACATTCAACTCCGAAGAAGGCGGCGGCGGAAGCAACGCTTTCTGGGTAACAGCCTGCGGTATCGACGACCTCAATGCTGACGGTGCTGGCGTTACCAAGGTATCACTTTACGTTATGACAGGTGCTACAAAGAAAGTCGAAGATCTTTCAGTACGCTACTATTTCAGTGCTAAGGGTATGAGCAATGTCAATAATGTAAAAGCTACCGAGCTTTACGATCAGGCTGCAACTGAGGCTGCACCCGCTAACGGTGAGATCAGCGGCCCTTACAAGTACGACAAAATGGACGACGTTTACTACGTCGAGATAAAGTGGAGCGACTATTACATCGCTAACTCCGGCAAGAAGTATCAGTTCACTGTTGGTCTTTACTACGGTGATTCATGGGTGCCTTCCGACGACTGGAGCTATAACGGACTCACAATGTACAAGGACGACGATGCGTTCTTCGCTACAGGTACAGAAGTAAAGACCGATAATATCTGCGTTTACAGCGGAGATACTCTCATCGGCGGTATCGAGCCTGACGGTTCTGTTCCGGCAACTGAAGAGCCGACAACTTCACAGCCTTCTACCGGCGAGGATAAAACTTCCGATGTCCTCTACGGCGATGCTAACTGCGATAAGACAGTAGATATCTCTGATGCCGTTCTCATAATGCAGAACCAGGCTAACCCTGAGAAGTATACTCTCACAAAAGAAGGCATCGCTAACGCTGACTGCGTTGACAACCCCAAGGGCGTTACACCTACCGATGCTCTCGCTATCCAGATGATCGAAGCTAAATCACTCAAAACAACAGACCTCCCGACAACTTCCGCAAAGATCCAGTCCTTAGCCGGCTGATCTGTTCAAACTGATAATTATGGTCGGTATTTATAGTTAAGCATACACCTATTATGAGGGAAACCCTTTTGAAAAAGGGTTTCCCCCACAATAGGTCTGTGCCTAACTATGAGTACCGACCATAATGTTTATTTGAATATCATCAGCAGGAATTGGGATACGAGGACTACGGAGATGAGGGCGATAGGGTATGTTGAAGCGTATGCAGAGGCGACATCTTCTGTACCTGCTGTGCTGATAAGTGTTCCGAGAGCCGGAGTAGAGGTCATTCCGCCTGTGATAGAGCCGAGATTGTTGAGGAGACTGAGTTTCAGAACATACTTTGCGAAGAGGTAGCCGATTATCATTGGAACGATAGTCATTATCATGCCGTATACAAAGTAGATAGCCTCGAAATTCGCCCTGAACTTAGCTCCGCCGGAGATACCTGCACCGATGAGGAAGAACATGAGTCCGAGTTCTCTGAATACTTTAAGTGTAGTATCTTTCGGCATGAGATTTATCTTGCCGATATGACCGAAGTGACCGAGAACGAGTGAAACGAGCAGGCAGCCGCCTGTTATCGAAAGCGAGAACATACCGAACTTGAACGAACCGATGATTATTCCGACAACTGCTGCAAAAGCAAAAGGCATTATTCCGAAGTCGTCCATATTGATAAGTTTTGTTCCGTCGGCAGCGTTCTTCTTTTTGCTGTCATTGCCCATTATGAGCTTTCTTTCCTTCTCCATGTCAGCCTTTGTGATCTTAGGAATGAGCTGAACGAAGAGAACGACTCCGATAACGCCGAATATATAGGCGATACCGTATCCGACCGTAACGAGCGATTCAAGCTCCGGGCCGGCTGCATCTTTTGCTGCGGAGAATCCCGGTGTACTTGTCAAAGCACCTGAGAGGATACCTGACATGATCGCTGCAAACTCTGATGGTGTACGGTCTGAAAAGTTTCTTCCAACGAGTATGCAGCCCGCACAGGCAAGTCCGCCGCTGAAGATTATTATTACTGCAAGAACTACGTATGATTTGAAGTTCTTCTTTAAATTGCCGAAGAAATTCGGGCCGGCTATGAATCCTACTGCCGTAACAAAGAGTATGAGTCCGATATTATCGACTATCTTCAATGCCGAATCCATATACGTGAACGACTCAACAACATTGCCGAGTTCGTCCTTTTTATCGACGAGGAGCTGATTGCTGAGTTCATTGCTGAAAATTCCGCCGAAGATGAGCGAGACGATGAATACTCCGGCTGTTCCGAGAGATACGCCCTTGATAGTTATTCTTCCGAGGATATAACCGAGTGCTGAGATAGCAAGTACACAGAACATAAGAAAGGTGACTTTCTCTACGCTCAGTACACCACCAAATAAATTCATGATAGATCACTTTTCCTTTTTAAGATATTGTCTGATATGCACAAAATATGGCTCTGATTTTCTACATATCAAAAATTACATAACTAACGGGACGCTGTTAAAAGCGTCCCATTATTATTTCTATGATATGTCTTACCTGCTCTTTCTTGCGTAGTGCGGGAGGAGCATCGGTGATAATGTCTCTCCTGCAACGCCTGCATCAGCAAGTTCCTTGTTGAATTTTTCTATATGGTCAAGTGTGAGCTTTTCGGGAACGGCTGTCTCCTTAGCTTTGGCAGCAGCATAGATACCTGCATTTCTGCCGAATACGATAACGTCAAGGAGCGAGTTGCCCATGAGTCTGTTCCTGCCGTGGATACCGCCGGCAACTTCTCCGGCTGCATAGAGGTTCTCTACACCTGTTGCACAGTCATCAGTGATGTCAAGTCCGCCGTTCTGGTAGTGGAGCGTAGGATAAACGAGGATAGGTTCTTTGCGGATATCGATGCCGTACTTGCCGAACATTCTCAGCATGGCAGGTATCCTCTTCTCGATAGTACCCTCGCCGTTCTTGTACTCGATCATAGGAGTATCGAGCCATACAGCCTTGCCGAGGTTTGTCTCGATGCCTTTGCCTCTTGCTGTACACTCACGAATGATCGAAGCTGCTGTAACGTCACGAGTCTCAAGCGGGTGCATGAATACTTCGCCGTCGATATTTACGAGCTTAGCTCCGAGCGAACGCACTTTCTCTGTAACGAGAGCTCCGAAGATCTGCTCCGGATAGCCTGTTCCTGTCGGGTGATACTGGAGAGTATCAGCGTAAAGGAGCTTTGCACCTACTCTGTAGCCGAGGATAAGTCCGTCTGCTGTTGCACCGTAGTGGTTTGAAGTCGGGAATCCCTGATAGTGGAGCCTTCCGGCACCGCCTGTAGCGATAACGACTGTCTTTGCCCTTGCAACGAGGAGTTCCTTTGTCTCCATGTTCATGAGTACAGCACCGGCAGCCTTGCCGTTCTCGTCGAGGATTATTTCAACTGCTGCTGTGAAATCTATAACGGGGATACCTCTGTTGAGTACCTCGTCACGGAGAGTTCTCATGATCTCAGCACCGGAATAGTCCTTTGCAGCGTGCATTCTCTTTCTGGAAGTACCGCCGCCGTGAGTCGTTACCATAGTTCCGTCTGCTTCCTTGTCGAACTCTACGCCGAGCTTGTTGAGCCACTGGATAGCCTCAGGAGCTTTTGTAACGAGCTTCTTTACGAGTTCAGGCTTTGCAGCGAAATGGCCGCCGCCGAAAGCATCGAGGAAGTGGATAGCCGGTGAATCGTTCGGCTTGTCAGCAGCCTGTATACCGCCTTCTGCCATCATCGTATTTGCATCGCCTATACGGAGCTTTGTAACGATCATAGCCTTTACGCCTGCTTCGTCAGCTTCGATCGCACATGAAGCACCTGCTCCGCCGCCTCCGATGATAAGCACATCTGTATCGTAATCCGGGTTTGAGAGATCAACGTCATCAGCCTTGATCCTGCTCTTTCCCTGTAAGAGATCAGCAAGCTGTGTGGGAACTTTATCGCCCTTGTTCACGCCGGCGGAGAGGACTGTGAACTCGTTCTGCTTGTAATCCGGGTGGAAAGATGCAAGAAGTTCGTCCTTTTCCTCAGCAGTCATTCTTCTGGGTTCGAGAGCAGCATTTTCAGCTCTATGCTCTGCAACTATCTTTGCAAGCTCGTTAAGCTTATCTATCTTGTACATATCTGCTCCTCCTTACTTTTCTATCTCACGGTGATTGTACATATCCTTGAGTTCCTGAACGCTGTCAACAGCCTTTGACATGAGGTCAGCGATCTGCTCATCGAAGATACCCTCGTTGATCTCGCCTACCCTGTCGCTGAGGTGCTTGCATTCCGGAGCGATGTACTTGCCGTTGAGTCTTCTTGCAAGCATTGCTACCTGCGGGTGTGAGATGCCTGCCGGACAGCGTGATGAACATACGCCGCACATTACGCAGTCGAATGAAGCTTCTGCACACTTCTCGTACTCGCCTCTCTGGGCGTAAGCTATGTACTGCATTACGTTGAGTTCCTGAGTACAAGCCTTTGTACAGGCGTTGCAGCCGATACAAGCGTATATCTCCGGGTAGAGCTGCATCATTATCTGCTGTGTGGGCTTTATCTCCTCGATGCTGTAGATCTTCTTCTCAAGCGGGAAGAAAGGAAGTGTTGCAACATACATACCTTCCTGTATCTCAGTCTGGCAGGCGAGACATCCGTGAAGCTCCTGATGTCCCTTTATCCTGTAGATAGTTGCACAAGCACCGCAGAAACCGTTTCTGCATCCGCAGCCTCTTACCAGCTCATAGCCGGCATACTCCATAGCTGTCATTATAGTAAGTCCTGCCGGCACTTCATACTTCTTGCCGAACAGATATATATTCAACATATTATCCATGTTAAGCTCCTCCTTAATATTCGTCAGGCAGCTCGCCCAGCTGATCGAAACGGAATACCGGGCCGTCCTTGCATACGTACTTATTGCCGATATTGCATCTTCCGCATTTTCCCACTGCACACTTCATGCGAAGCTCCATAGTGGTATAGACCTGTGTTTCGGTAAATCCGAGTTCCTTCAGACCTGCGAGCGTGAACTTTATCATGATCGGCGGTCCGCATATGAGGACAGTCTTATTGAGCGACGGCTGGAGTTCCTTTACATAGTTCGGAACGAATCCTACGTGGCCGTCCCAGCCCTCCTGCGGGTTGTCGATAGTGAGGTCCACCTCAACGCCCTTGTCGTTCATCCACTCATCGATGATCTCCTTGTAGTCAACGAGATCGTCCTTTGAACGTGAACCGTAAACTATCTGTACATCTCCGTAATTCTCACGCTTGTCACGGACATAGTTGATAACCGAACGGAGCGGAGCAAGTCCGATTCCTCCGGCGATGAAGAGGAGGTCTTTTCCCTTGAGTTCAGTCTCTACCGGGAAGTGGTTTCCGTAAGGTCCTCTTATCGTTATCTGCTGTCCTACGTCCATTGCGTGGAGCCATGATGTGAGGCAGCCGCATTTCTTTATGCTGAATTCCATGAATTCCTTGTTTGTCGGGGAGGAAGTTATCGAGAACATAC
This sequence comes from Ruminococcus flavefaciens, assembly GCA_902796705.1. GTDB lineage: Bacteria > Bacillota > Clostridia > Oscillospirales > Ruminococcaceae > Ruminococcus > Ruminococcus flavefaciens_W. The sequence continues at coordinate 4,785 of CADBQF010000241.1, read as the reverse complement.
CCTCACCTACTCCGGGTATCGAAAGCATAGCACACTGTCCGGGCATATGCTCGAACACCTTGCCGCCTTCCGGAGATACGACTCTGAACGTCTTTACATCGGGAGTATCTATCCTGATATCAGTAACGACTCCGACGTGCGGTATCAATGTATCTATACTGTTCATCACTTTACCTCCAGTGCTTTCATAACCTTGACGATATTCATAGATATCGGACACTTCGAGAGACATCTTCCGCAGCCTACGCAGCCGAATTCGCCGTTGTTGTTAGCCGGGAAGTACACGAGCTTGTGCATGAATCTCTGGCGGAAACGTTCGAGCTGTGTAAGTCTCGGATTTCCGTGTGCCATTTTTGTAAAGTCTGAATACATACACGAATCCCAGCAGCGGAAACGCTTTATGCCGTTACCGGTGTTGAAATCCTTTATATCATAGCACTGACAGGTCGGGCATACGAACGTACACGTACCGCAGCCGAGGCAGCTCTCGGAAAGCTCACCCCACTTGTCAGAATTGAAGTATTCCATAAGTCTGTCGCCGCCGAAAGCATCTGTGCTGAGCTTTGAGAGCGGCAGCTTTGAAAGTATATCCTTTGTCTTTGCCTGAACTTCGTCGAGCTTTGCTGTGTCACCCTCTTCGAGAAGTGAAGCCACAGAGTCGATGAATGCCTGTCCCTTTTCGTTGTTTGCCTTGAAGAAGAGTGATTCTCCGTCAGAGAAACAAGCACAGTCTCCCTCCGGTGCTGTTGCATCGATGCCGAACGTTCCGCAGAAACAGGTCTCTGCCGGACGTGTGCAGGCCATTGTTACGACCGTTCCGTGGTCACGGCGGTTCTTGTAGTAGCTGTCTACAGGATCGCAGAGGAAAACTTTGTCAAGGATCGTAAAGCTTCTCGCATCGCACGCACGAACGCCGAATACTACGAAATCTTCCGCCTCTTTGCGGATATCGATGACCTCGATGTTCTTTCCCTCCATTTTGAAATCGACGAGGTTTTCAGTCTGAGGGAAGAAGAAATCCTTTGCACTGCGGACTGTATTGAGGTTATTGCTGAGCTTCATGCCTGCTTCATACTTCTTGTATTCAGAAGCACCGTCAGCACGGTCAGACGGGATATAGAGCGTCTGCTTTGCTGATATGGCAGCAAAAAGATCATCGAGCTTTTCAAGTGATATTTTAAGCATTACTCAACTCCCCTTTCGTGAACGATGCTTGCTTCGCAGTCATCGAATGTATAGTTTGTAAGAGGAGCTTTTGAAGTTGTATCCTCTCCTGCCTGATACTCTCCGTAAAGTGAGTTGATATCCTTGATGAACTTTCTGTTGAGGAGGTGGAGCGGGATATTCTGGGGGCAGACTCTTGAACATTCGCCGCAGTCCGTACATCTTCCTGCTACGTGGAATGCACGGATTATATGGAACATATTCTCCTCGAAGCTGTCTGATGCGGCCTTGTTCTCAACGCCTGAATTCGGGTTATCGAATACGCACTTCTCACAAGTGCAGGCAGGACAGACATTTCTGCACGCATTGCATCTGATGCACTTTGAGAGCTGCTCTCTCCAGAATTCATATCTTTCCTTAGCAGTCATATTTTCGAGCTTCTCAACCATATCGAAGCGGTCAGAAGCGATGACATCTCCGTCCTCGCCTATAAGCTCATCATATACGACGTGCTTTTTGCTCTTGCAGCTAAGGCACTTTGTGCTTATAGCTTCTGATACGGGCATAGTCTCTGTGCCGTATACAGTCTCTATTTTAAGGGTATCGCCGTCTCTCTCAACTGAAAGCACGCCGCTGATGCCCTTTGCCTTTATCTTCTCTATATCGAGCTTTCCTTCGCTGGGGATACCGACTATATACACGTTGTCACGAACGACTCTGTGTTCCTTTGTGAGCTGATTGAAACTGTAAGTATCGCATGGCTTGAGGAAAGCAAGTATCTTTCCTTCTTTGGCACTTTCCTTTACGAGATACTTTGATACGTTCGCAGCGGTGAAATCGTCATACACGAAGTCAGCTTCGAGTTCTTCCGCATTCCTGAATACAGCCGGAGTTATATCATATGCGAACTCTCCTCTTTTCCAGCCGATGACACGGTTTACAGTGCCGTCAGCAAGGAGCTGTTTTGCTTTTTCGATCATTGCTTCCTGCATCTTAGATCCTCCAATCTGCGGTTAGGGCCGAGTTTTCTCACAGCTTCGGTGAATTCATTCATGGTAGCAGCGAATTTTGCACCTTCTGCTGCTGATACCCACTCTACTCTTGTTCTGTCACGCTCTATACCGAGATAGTCGAGCATACTGAAAAGGAGAGTCATTCTTCTTCTTGTGAAGTAGTTGCCTGATGTATAGTGGCAGTCACCGGGGTGGCAGCCGCAGAGTATGACTCCGTCTGCTCCCCTCTGGAATGCACGGAGTATGAACATCGGGTTTACTCTGCATGAGCAGGGTACTCTGATTATCTTTACGTTAGTAGGATAATTGAGTCTGTTTGTGCCGGAGAGATCCGCACCTGCATACGAACACCAGTTGCAGCAGAATGCAACGATCAGCGGCTGAAAATCTTTATTATCATTTATCGGCATATTGCATCTACCTCCGCCATGATCTGACTGTTAGAGAATCCGTTGAGATCCATTGCTCCTGACGGGCAGGCTACTGTACAAGCACCGCAGCCCTGACAAACAGCAGGATTGACACTTGCGACTCTGCGTACCTTTGTTGTACGGTCAGGCATCCTGAATTCCTTATCGATGTAGGTGATAGCTCCGTAAGGACAAACCTTTTCACATGACGAGCAGCCGTTGCACATGAGTTCGTCTGAATGAGCGACACACGGGTTACAGGTGATACTGTTCTTGCAGAGGAGTCCGATAGCCTTTGCTGCTGCGGCACTTGCCTGAGCAACTGTCTCCGGGATATCCTTCGGGCCCTGACAAGCACCTGAGAGGAATATACCTGCTGTAGCACTCTCTACAGGACGGAGCTTCGGGTGAGCCTCTGTGAAGAAATCGTTCGTATCCATCTGAGTTGTGAGCATCGTTGCGAGCGGACGTGCTGTCTTGTCAGGCTCGATAGCTGCTGCAAGAACGACCATATCAGCATCGATGCGGAGCTGTTTGTTTGCAAGAAGATCAGAAGCCTGTACTTTGAGCTTTCCGTCGGACTGAGGCGTTACCTTTCCGACCATGCCCTTGATATAGTGAACGTTGTACTGTTCAACTGCACGGCGGTAGAACTCGTCGAAGTTCTTGCCGGGAGTACGTACATCTATATAGAATACATATACCTCTGTATCCGGATATTTCTCACGAATGAGCATTGCGTGCTTTGCGGTATACATACAGCATATCTTAGAACAATACGGCTTGCCCTTTGAATCGTCGCATCTTGAACCTACGCACTGTACGAATACGATAGTGTGCGGGTGAGTCTTGTCGGACGGACGGAGAAGCGTTCCCCCGTTCGGGCCTGCTGCGTTCATGAGTCTTTCGAGTTCGAGAGATGTCACAACGTCAGGACTCTGGCTGTATGCGAATTCATCATACTTGTCGAGTTTTATCGGATTGAATCCTGTTGCTACGACGATAGCACCATATTTTTCCTCGATGAATCTGTCCTGCTGCTTGTAGTCGATAGCTCCCACTGAGCAGACCTTTGAGCAGACGCCGCACTTGCCGTTTTTCAGCATCATGCAGTAATTCGGATCGATAGTAGCTACCTTCGGGACAGCCTGTGCGAACGGGATATAAACAGCGCTCCTGTTGTCAAGACCCATGTTGAACTCGTTGGGTACCTTCTTCATCGGACATTTCTCTGTGCAGAGTCCGCAGCCGGTACACTTAGTCTCGTCAACAAAACGAGCCTTCTTCTTTATCTTGACTGTGAAGTTTCCGACGAAGCCCTTGACCTCTGTGACCTCACTGAAAGAGTGTATCGTGATATGCTCATTCTGTGAAGCCTCGACCATTTTAGGAGTAAGGATACAGGCGGCACAGTCGAGCGTCGGGAAGGTCTTGTCTATCTGAGCCATTTTGCCGCCGATAGTTGGCTTCTTCTCAACGATGTCAACATCGAAGCCTGCCTCAGCGATATCGAGGGCAGTCTGTATACCGGCAATGCCTCCGCCGATAACGAGGGCTCTCTTTACCACAGGGCTCTCACCGGCTGTGAGCGGTGCATTGAGGTGTACCTTTGCAACAGCGGCTCTGCCGAGGATAACAGCCTTTTCGGTAGCTGTAGCGATATCCTTATGTATCCATGAGCACTGCTCGCGGATATTGGCTATCTCAACGAGATAAGGATTAAGTCCGGCGGCAGCGGCAGCTTTTCTGAATGTATTCTCGTGCATACGCGGTGAGCACGAGCAGATAACGATACCTGTGAGCTTATGCTCCTTTATGGCGTTCTTGACGAGGTTCTGTCCGGATTCGGAGCACATATACTGGTAGTCCTGCGAGATAACAACGCCCGGCTCATGGCCGAGTGCCTCTGCAACAGCCTTTACATCGACGGTCGCAGCGATATTCGTACCGCAGTGACAGACAAACACACCTATTCTCTGCATTCTTGCGCTCCTCCTTACTTAGCGTACTTCCTGAGAGCCGTAACGATAGCCTGCTGCGGCAGATCGTCATCGAGCATATCAGGTATCATGTCGGGGGTAAGACGGTTCCCGCCCTGCTGACGAACTGCCGCAAGACGTACAGCCTCAACTACCTTTGCAGGTTCAACGCCTCTTGGGCATCTTTCAACGCAGGCAAAGCAGGTAAGGCACTTGTAT
>CADBQF010000240.1 GCA_902796705.1 Ruminococcus flavefaciens | reverse complement strand
TTAATATATTTTTAAAACAGATATAAATATTATTCTGATACGTGTGATCTTATGTATGAGATCACTTCCTCCCTCGGTATACCGAGAGCGTATGCAAATTCGTCGTAGAGCATATTTTCCGCTTCTGCAAGGAATCTCTCGTCCGTGGAGCGGAGTTTCTTATGCTTTTCCACAAGCTCCTTCCGGTGGAGGCAGAGCGTCTTTATCAGTTTGACGAGTTCGCTCCTGTCGCCGCTGTCGATTATCTTCTTGTAAGCCTCACGACGCTGTATCTCGTTGTCTATCCATATGAGAGGTTCGTCCGGCATCTCCCTGATGAGTTCCTCGACCTCCTCACGGGAAATGACCTTTCGCATCTTGTCTTCAAGCCCGCTTCCGGACGCAGGCACGTAAAATGTATTGCTGCTGCCGCTGACCGGACGCAGAACGTAGTATTCGACGCTTCCGCCGCCGAAATCACGGGATTCAACTGCCGATATGTTACATACACCATACGCCGCATACACGACCTTGTCATTGACATTGAACATGATATTACCTCCTGAAAAAATAAAGCCGCCCCTGATATCCAACCGGATTTACATCAGAAGCGACTACACGTTGAACTGTATTTATATATACTTATTATAACATATTTAGCAAAAAAATGTCATAGGCATAATTCACAAATTACCTTTGGTGTTTTTATGCTGATATTACTGACACTCATGGCGAATCAACGATTTTTACCGAATTCTCCGCCGCTTACTGCACCCTTATTGACACAGGTGACGATTTTAAAAAAATCCTTGCATTTCATGCGGAATTGTGTTATTATATAAGGTAAGAAATTATGCCATGAATATGGTAAATATTATTACGTACTCATTCAAGGTACGGGTTGGGAGTTCAATATGCCAAAAAGAACGGACATCAACAAAATCATGATAATCGGATCAGGTCCTATCATCATCGGTCAGGCTTGTGAATTTGACTACTCAGGAACTCAGGCGTGCAAAGCACTCAGAAAACTCGGTTATGAGATAGTCCTCGTAAACTCAAATCCTGCTACCATAATGACAGATCCCGATGTGGCTGACATAACCTACATCGAGCCGCTCAATCTCGCAAGACTCACACAGATCATCGAAAAGGAGCGTCCTGATGCCCTGCTTCCGAACCTCGGAGGTCAGTCCGGACTCAACCTCTGCTCTGAGCTTGACAAAGCCGGCGTTCTCAAAAAGTACAACGTTCAGGTAATAGGCGTTCAGGTAGATGCTATCGAGCGTGGTGAAGACCGTATCGAGTTCAAGCACACTATGGACAAGCTCGGCATACAGATGGCACGCAGCGAAGTTGCATACTCCGTTGACGAAGCCGTAAAGATCGCAGAAACTCTCAAATACCCTGTAGTTCTCCGTCCGGCTTATACTATGGGCGGTGCCGGCGGCGGTATGGTATATAATGTAGACGAACTCAAAGTTGTCTGTGAAAGAGGCCTTCAGGCTTCTCTCGTAGGTCAGGTACTCGTTGAGGAATGTGTTTCAGGCTGGGAAGAGCTTGAACTCGAAGTAGTACGTGACGCTGAGAACAACATCATCACTGTATGCTTCATCGAGAATATCGATCCTATCGGCGTACACACAGGCGATTCATTCTGCTCCGCTCCTATGCTCACTATCCCGGAGGACGTACAGAAAGAGCTTGAAAAGCAGGCTTACTCTATCGTTGAATCTATCGAAGTTATCGGCGGCTGCAACTGCCAGTTCGCAAGAGATCCCGAAACAGGACGTATCATCGTTATCGAGATCAACCCCAGAACTTCACGTTCTTCTGCCCTCGCTTCAAAGGCTACAGGCTTCCCGATCGCTCTCGTATCGGCTATGCTCGCCTGCGGTCTCACACTTAAAGATATCCCGTGCGGAAAGTACGGCACTCTCGATAAATACGTTCCGGACGGCGACTATGTAGTAATCAAGTTCGCTCGCTGGGCATTCGAGAAATTCAAGGGAGCTCAGGACAAGCTCGGCACTCAGATGCGTGCTGTAGGCGAAGTAATGAGCATCGGCAAGACCTACAAGGAAGCTTTCCAGAAAGCTATCCGCAGCCTCGAAACAGGCAGATACGGCCTCGGCTTCGCTAAGAATTTCCACGACCAGACAAAGGAAGAACTCCTCGCTCAGCTCAGATATCCTACAAGCGAGAGACAGTTCATCATGTATGAAGCTCTCCGCAAGGGTGCTACTATAGAAGAACTCTTCAACCTCACAAAGATCAAGCACTACTTCCTCGAACAGATGCTCGAACTCGTTCAGGAAGAAGGAAAGCTCCTCACAATGAAGGGCAGCGTTCCGGAGAAGGACGTTCTCAAACAGGCTAAGCTCGACGGCTTCTCAGACAGATACCTCAGCTCTCTCCTCGAAGTTACAGAGGAAGAGATCAGAAACGCACGCATCGGCTTCGGCATAAAGGAAGCATGGGAGGGCGTTCACGTAAGCGGTACAGAAAACGCTGCATACTACTATTCGACATATCACCTCGATGAAGACAAGAGCCCTGTAAGCGACAGACCTAAGATAATGATCCTCGGCGGCGGCCCGAACAGAATAGGTCAGGGTATCGAATTCGACTACTGCTGCGTTCATGCTGCTCTCGCACTCAAAAAGCTCGGCTTTGAGTCTATCATCGTAAACTGCAACCCTGAGACAGTTTCCACAGACTACGATACATCTGACAAGCTCTACTTCGAGCCTCTTACTCTCGAAGACGTTCTCTCTATCCACGAGAAGGAAAAGCCGTTAGGCGTTATTGCACAGTTCGGCGGTCAGACTCCGCTCAACCTCGCAAACGACCTCAAAAAGTACGGCGTAAATATTCTCGGAACAACTCCGGAGACTATCGACCTCGCAGAGGACAGAGATCACTTCCGTGCTATGATGGACAAGCTCGGAATCCCGATGCCTGAAGCAGGCATGGCTGTAAACGTAGACGAAGCTCTCGAAATAGCCAACAAGATCGGCTATCCTGTAATGGTACGTCCTTCATACGTTCTCGGCGGAAGAGGAATGGAGATCGTTCACGACGACGAGATGATGAAAGTCTATATGTCTGCCGCTGTAGGCGTAACTCCCGACAGACCTATCCTTATCGACCGTTTCCTCCACCACGCTACAGAGTGCGAGGCTGACGCTATCTCAGACGGCACAAACTGCTTCGTTCCGGCTGTTATGGAGCATATCGAGCTTGCAGGCGTTCACTCAGGCGACTCAGCTTGTATCCTCCCGTCCATGAACCTCACCGCCAAGCAGGTAGAGACTATCAAGGACTACACAAAGAAAATAGCTGTAGAGATGAACGTTTGCGGTCTTATGAATATGCAGTACGCTATCGAAGACGATACAGTATACGTTCTCGAAGCAAATCCGAGAGCATCAAGAACAGTTCCGCTCGTATCAAAGGTTTGCAGCATCAACATGGTAAGGATTGCTACAGAGATAATCACTTCTTCTCTTACAGGCAGACCGTCACCCGTTCCGGAACTCAAAGACAAGACTATCACTCACTACGGCGTAAAGGAAGCTGTCTTCCCGTTCAATATGTTCCCGGAAGTTGACCCCGTACTCGGACCGGAGATGCGTTCAACAGGCGAAGTTCTCGGTATAGCTCCTACATTCGGTGAAGCTTACTACAAGGCTCAGGAAGCTACACAGACAAGACTCCCCGATTCCGGAACAGTCCTCCTCAGCGTATGTGACAGAGACAAGCCGGAACTCGTAGAGATAGCCAAGTCATTCAATGAACTCGGCTTCAAGATAGTCGCTACAGGCAAGAGCTTCGAGATGATAAAGGAAGCAGGTATCCCCGTTGAGAGGATATTCAAGATGTACGAGGGCAGACCGAATATCGCTGACGAGGTCGCTAACGGCGAGATCCAGCTCATCGTGAATACTCCTGCCGGAAAGACAAGTATCCACGACGACAGCTATATCCGTAAAGCTGCTATCAAGCACCGTATCCCATATATCACAACAATGGCTGCTGCAAAGGCAAGTGCAGAGGGCATCAAGGCTCTCAAGGAGAACAAGCACTTCGGTGTTAAATCTCTCCAGGCTCACCACGCCGATATAAAGTAATCAAAGAAACTGCTCATACCAGAGTATGTGACTATTATGAGGGAAACCCTTTTGAAAAAGGGTTCTCCCTCAAACTCCCTTCCTAAAACTTTCAGCGTAAAATTTCCCCTGACGGGAC
>CADBQF010000239.1 GCA_902796705.1 Ruminococcus flavefaciens | reverse complement strand
CCTGTCAGGAAAAAATCATGTTAAAAGTCTTTGGAAAAGGGGTGTGGGGAAAGAACCTTTCCTCAGAAAGGTTTTGCCCCACAAAAAGTACGGCCTCTCACGTCAGCGGCAGGTCTGCTGCGGAATGGTGCTATTGACTTTTTGGGGATATCATTGTATACTTAATACAGTAAACAAGGGAAAATACAGGGAATGATATCCGCTGATATCATTTTATCTCATATTTTTGAGAATGTCAATCCAAAATCTCATTTTAATAAGATTTTCGTCATCATGTATATTTTCTCCGACTTATTTTTGTATTATTGTAACAATTTCTCCGCTGTCTGACGGAGAGGAGGATATTGCCATGCCGTTCTGGGAGACTTTCTACGAATTATGTATCAAAAACAATACCAGACCTAACCCTGTCGCAAAGGAACTCGGATTCAGCTCTGCTGCTGTGACTCAATGGAAAAAGGGTACTGTACCGAGCAGCAAGAGTGCCGCAAAGATAGCCGCATATTTCAATATATCGGTAGACCAGCTCCTTGGCGGGAATCAGTCCGGCTGCGATAAACTCTCTGCCGGCGAACTCGAACACATAAAAAAATACCGCTCGCTCGATGACATGGGAGCAAAGGCAGTAGACGCCCTGCTCGATATCGAATACGAACGGTGCGGCAGAGGAAGCATCAGAGTCTCCGGAAAGATAGCCGCACGCAGCGATGAGGGCATATCCTCCGCTCATGCTTTCCCGGACGATTCTGTAATCGCTGAAACAGAGGAGATAATCGACTGATGGATTACCACGTTTACAAACGCTCCCGTGATGCTGCATGGGAATTTCTTATAGACAATGATATCCGCTCGCTGCCGGTGACTTTCTCGCAGATATGCAGAGATCACGATATATCGCTGATGAGATATCTCGGCAGCGGCTTTTTCAAGGAAAACGAACGAGGCATCTCGTACATCAAGGACGACAGGTTCAATATACTTGTGAACGGTGCTGATGACACGAACGTACAGCGGTTCACTATCGCCCATGAGCTTGGTCATATCTTTCTCGGTCATCTTGATGAGGGGAATACTATCCACACACGTCTGAGCGGCACGAGAGATGCTCCTAAGTCAAAGGCTGAATATCAGGCTGAACGCTTTGCTATGGGGATACTCGCTCCTGCGTGCGTCCTCTGGGGTGCTGATATCCGCAGAGCCGCAGATATCGAAAGGATATGCTGCATACCGCACGAAGAAGCTCTTATCCGTGTCGAACGAATGAGACTGCTGTACAAACGCAACAGCTTTTTTCGCATCGCCGCTTGAAAAGCGTGTCTTCGACCAGTTCAGGGAATTTATAGAACAGCTCCGCACGTAACGCAGATCAGACGGAAAAGTTCCCTTAAAAACAGCATAATCAAACAAGCCATAAAGAAGTGATGCTCCTTTATGGCTTTTCCTGTATGTATCACGTTGCTATCCACTCAACAACAGCGGCAATGAACAGTGTACTTGACGGTATCTCTGTCTCGAACTGCAATGTATTGCCGAATATCGACTTTGTGAGCTTCTTGTCACGCCTGCTCCAGCCGGAATGAATGGCGGCTCTGGAGGCACGCTCGACAGCCTTTTCGCTCGTTGAATACTTCCGTGCTATCTCCGGATAGATCAGCTTAGTCATATTCGTGATATTAGTCCTGTTTTCGAGGCACATGATTATTTCTTCCCGGAGATACTGAAATCCCTTTGTATTCGGCATACAGCCGAGCTTCATAAGCGTCAGCACTACATTCTTTCTTTTCTCGTCGTCCATTATATTCCTCCTGAAAGATGATATTCTTCGGATCCCCAAAGAATTCTTAGTTTTTTCAAAATATTCTTAAAAAGAAAATCGCTATATGCCAAGGTGCGTCCTGCTCCCCTGGATATAGCGTTCTGTTTGGTGGAGGCAACTCGTAATTGTCTCTATCTGCGTTTTTGTAAAGATCATCAATGACGAACTGCGATCCTACACCATTTTTGTGTTTTACCGTTTTATCACTTTGAGCATACTGCACCCATCATATGCCAAATTCTAATAAGCTTTTCTGTATGTATTATAGCACAATTATTGAGAATTGTCAACAGTCAGTACGCAGAAGATTTTGCAAATTATTAACCTTTTTCATTTTTGGCTCCTTTCCCTCACAGAACCTGTGAGAAGTTTTGTATATTGACCGTGCCGGAGTGTGTCCGGCACGGTCATACCCTGATCAGATATCTAACTCCCCGCCCTCTTCAATAACGGCTAAGGGGTTATTATGTTTCTCAATGAACGGCTGTAAGGTCTGCCACTCATCAGGAGTAAGTGCTGTATTGAGGTGCTGAATATCAGCTTCCTTGCATAGTGCATTGCTGACGATCATTACCTTTCTGCCGATAAGCTGTTTCAT
>CADBQF010000238.1 GCA_902796705.1 Ruminococcus flavefaciens | reverse complement strand
GTCTCCGGTGATGAGCCTGCTGTTGACTACCTGTATGAAGCAGCCGAGCGTCGTGACGTACTGCTTTTCCTTTCGTCCGTTGACTGCAAATGCCACGGAGGAATCATTCGTGCTGAAAATTATCCTGTACGCCATGTGATAGAGGAAAAGCACCACATTGAATATGCTCGTGCTGTTCTTCTCTGCGAGAGATGCGAGTATATCCCTGCTGAAAACTATCTCCTTCGGAAGACCGGTGAGGTCTTTTGTCTCTCTCCTGCTGAGGACTACAGGCTGATATCCCTCATATTCCTTTTCCCAGAACTCCGCAAGCTCCCTGCTTCGGCTGTCTGCCGACTCGTCCGATATCTCCTCCAGATATTCCATGAAAGAAGAACCCGCACCGAACACCTGCTGCATATCTTCATTGAAATAATACCCGAATATCGCCTTTATCATCATAGCCAGCGTCGAGGGATCGCATACATAGTGGTTCACGTAGAATGCGAGCCAGTATTTACTGCTGTCTCTGCTGCTCTTGTAGACATCTATCCTGAACGGAACGTCGTTTTCGATGTCCATTCTCTTTCGTATGGAAGCATTTATCATCGAGAGGACTTTGCTGCGGCACTCCTCATATTCTCCGTCAACTTCCACCGGTTCGAGCCTGTAGGTGTATTCTTTGAGGAAACGCACCTTGCAGCCGGACGTGAAATCCTTTCCGGTGTTGAAAACTCCGCTGAAGAACGAAGCTCCCTCTCCCTTTTCGCCCATATATGCTACTGCCCTGAGAGCGTCGTTTTCCCTGATGACTCTGTTTACGGCAGCCTCAAACTTCTTCTCGTCAAGTCCGCTGTCCGACCTCATGACGAACGGCAGATTTATCGCACAGTCCTTGTCATTGGCTTCGATGCTGATTATAAGATCGCCTACAGCTGGTATCCCGAAAACGCTCTTTCCGCTTTTGCCTATTATAAAATCTTCTTCTCTGAACATAATTTTACCTCTCATATCTCGATAAGTTCGCAGTTTGAATTCTCCGATGCACCGAACTTTTCCACAAGTTCGCCTACTGTGAGGTACGGCTGCTCCGAGATGATATTTTCAAGCTCCTTGAAAAGTTCTATGAATCTCCAAACGACTTCCGATGTGAAGAATTCCTTGTTGTATACGGCATTTCCGCAGAGTGCGTCCGCTGTCTCCATTATCGTGAAGCCCATGCCCGGTGCGTAGAGTTTCGGCACTTCGAGCGAAACAGGCTCTAAAACAGACGATGCACCGTCCTCCTGCATACCCATTGCCGCAAGCTCCTGATATGAGAGCATGAGCGGAGAATAGCAGCCTGTCTCGGCGGAATCGTTCGCAACTCCGTCGGCTACGGCTTTTCTGACTATCTTGTGGAGGTCTTCTATCTTCTGCGACTTGTCCATGAAAACTCTGCTGTTGACAGCCTCGATGAAAGAACCCATGACTCCTGCGAGCGACTTGTCCTTTCTCGCATTGAAAGCATATGTGAGTGCCGTATCATACGAACCGTACTGTATCAGGAACGCAAGGTGGAATATCAGCACTGCCACATTGAATACGCTCGTCTTGTTTGCCTTTGCGACCTCTGAGAGCTTCTTTTTGTCGAGCATGAACTGAAAATCCTTTCCGTCGCTGTCGCCGTCAGAAAGTCTCGATGCTTTGAGTGCCGTGAATCCCTTGAAAGTCTCGCTCCAGAAAGCCTTCGTCCTGTCGTACTTCTCGCTGCCTTTCATCTTTTCAAGGCTGTCAAGATGTTCCATATATGCTGTTGAAACTTCTGCCTTTTCATCAGATGCCGGTGCGAAATATGCTCCGAGTATGCTCTTGAGCAGAAGTGCCAGCGTCGGCGGATCGCACAGCGAATGATGCACAGCAAGGAATATCCAGTTCTCATCATCAGCGACTTCAACGACTCTCAGCCTGAACGGAACATCGTTGAATACATCGATACGCTCATTTGCGGCTTCGGAAATTATCCTCTTTGCATCTTCACGCTTTTCGTCGATGTTGTCTCCCTCTGCCTTGACCATAACGAGTTTGAACTCGTATTCTTTCCTGAACCAGAGCTTGTACTCCGAGCCGACCTTTCCGTCAAAGATGAGATCAGTGAATTCGTCCGGTCTGTAATCGTGATGAACCGACATTCTAAGTGCATCATTTTTCACGATGATGTCATTGACGCATTTTTCGAGCTTTGCCTTGTCAAGCGGCATTTTGAGCTTCATGCAGACAGGGATATTCATGGTGCAGCTCTTTTCGTTGTGTTCAAGATCGAGCAGTAAAGCTCCTACAGCCGGAAGCTCAAAAAGGAACTTCCCCTCACTGTTTCTTACGCAAATATCTTCATTAAACATAATAATTTCCTTTCATTCCCGCCGCCTTTCCCCCTTGCTTCCAGCCTGCCTCTCTTTTGTGGGGCAAAACCTTTCTGAGGAAAGGTTCTTTCCCCACACCCCTTTTCCAAAGACTTTTAACATGATTTTTTTCTGACAGG
>CADBQF010000237.1 GCA_902796705.1 Ruminococcus flavefaciens | reverse complement strand
TCATTTCCTCCCATGCTGCCGTCACGCTTTTTTCCTATCGTGTCTATTTCGTCGATGAAAACTATGCACGGGGCTTTTTCGTTCGCCTGTCTGAAAAGATCACGCACTTTTGCAGCACCCATTCCGACGAACATCTCCACAAATTCCGAACCGGAAATGGAAAAAAACGGAACGCTCGCCTCTCCAGCCACTGCCTGTGCAAGAAGAGTTTTTCCTGTTCCGGGAGGGCCTACGAGCAATGCACCTTTCGGCAGAGATGCACCTATCTCGGAATATTTGCCCGGATCGTGAAGAAAATCGACTATCTCCGCAAGAGCTTCCTTCGCCTCGTCCTGACCGGCAACATCATCGAAAGTTTTTCCGGTCTGTGCCTTGACATATACCTTTGCATTGCTCTTTCCGAAGCTCATGGCATTTCCACCCAGCCGTCTGCCAATTCCTTTCATCATAACATTCCAGAGGATCACCATGAACACTATCGGCAGCACCCATGATACGAGGAATTCAAGCAGAGGGTTTGACTCCTGGATACTTCCTGTAAAAACGATATCCTTATCCTCATAGAGCCTGTCCACAAGGTCGGGATCTTCTATCTTTACAGTTGAATAGACCTGCGTAGAGCCGTCTTCCTTTTCCACCTCAAAAAGTATCTTGTTCTGGTCTATCTCAGCACTTATGACAGAACCCTCGTCTACCTTTTTGAGGAAATAGCTGTAGTTCGTCTCCTTTACCTGTGCCGACTTCATCATCGGCAATAATACGGCGTTGAACACGAGCAGCAGTACAAGACACACCGCTGCGAATATGAGTATCTGCCGCTTGCTGTTTCTTTCGTCTTTCATTAAAACACGCATCTCCTTTCGATAGAATGATTATATCATACCGCTAATGATAAAACAACCGCAGAATTGTGACAGAGATGAAAACTGTGTGAAAAACTCCATGTAATTATTTCCGCATATAACGCAAAAGACAGATACTTTTCCGGAACGAAGCATCTGTCTTTATCCAATATAGATTTTTTAATGAACGCTGTACAGCATTTATCCGCTCATCAGTCCTTTGTGCAGTCCTGACTTCGGAAATATAGCAAACGACAAAATCCTTTTACGTTCACTATAATAACACTCTGAACGCTGCTTTCTGACAGTTCCCCCATATCAGTCAATGCTTGTCCGCATCGGCGTATTTACGGGAAATACTGTTATTGAAGCACGATCAGCAAACGACTCTCGCTGAATTTTTTATCTGGAGACGTATCTTGTCAGCGGCGAGTGCGATAAATTCTGAATTGGTAGGTTTTCCTCTGTAGATATCAGCAGAATAACCGAAAAAAGAACTTATCGAACCAGAGTTCCCTCTCTCCCACGCAAGCTCTATAGCGTGACGTATAGCACGTTCAACTCTTGATGAAGTCGTGTTGTGCTGCTGTGCTACTTCAGGATAGAGCTTCTTTGTTATACTGTCAAGAATGGCGTGATCGTCAAGTGCATCGAGTATGGCAGTTCTCAGGTAATGATAACCCTTGATGTGTGCCGGAACTCCGAGCCTGTGGATAACGTCGGTCACAAGTATCTCCGCATCGGTACATTCAGAAGATACGTTCCTGTTCACGACTGATTTGATAATGTGAAGAAGTTCATCAGAAGTAACAGGCTTGACTGCATTGTACGACGCACCGTTTTCGAGGAGCTGTCTCTCGATGAAGCTGTTCCTGATGTCTGTCATGACGATAAATGCCGGCCCGTCAGACATGACTGATCTCACTTTCTTCATGAGCATGATTATATCCAGCTCAGGAAGTTCAAGATCACATACGACCACATCAGGAGCGTCTTTCATTATCGATTCAAAGATCACTCTCCCGTTTCTGCTGCGTGTGTAAGCATACACTCCCTCATTTCTCAGGCACGATGCTGTTTTGATGCCCGTATCTGCTGAATTATCAGCGATAAGTACCTTGATCTCGTTTTGCATTTTTTCCTCCCGTGGCGTTTTAAATTTTTCAGCCGCAGTCCAACGTCAACCACATATCCCAATAATACATTCTAAATAATTCGTCAGATTTTTTACTGCGGCTGTATTTATATTTTACACCTTTGTTTTCAGTTTTTCAATACCAGTATTTGACGTGTTTTGTCGAAATTTGTATGTTTTTTAAATTTCGTATACTTGCATAAATAATTAAACATAAAAAGCAGATGACAAACGCTATATTTTTTAACTGTTAAATTTTAGCAAAGTATAGGGGGATATCCAAATTTGTGAGTTCTGCCGAATCGAGCGTTGAAATACTGACACCCTGTTATATATCGTTTGAAATTATGTCAAAAGATGAACTGATAATTATATTTAACAATAGTTTTCTGTATCTTTCATGCGTATCTTGATAAATGCTCCCGTTTATGATATAATGAATGCAAAGCATTCATTATTTTTTATCTAAAGCCCTTGCAGATATGGGATATGTCAACGTCTATGAATTCGGCGGCATCATCGACTGGACAGGCGAGATAGTCACCGACTGAATATATATAAAGGAGAGATCACTATGAGCAATGTTTTAGTTATCACCACGAGCCTTCGTGCAAAAAGCAATTCCGATATCCTTGCTGAAAAACTTATTGCAGGAGCAAAAGAAGCCGGTCACAATACAGAACTTGTCTCGCTGAAAGGCAAAGAGATAAAATTCTGCATCGGATGTCTTGCCTGTCAGAAAACACAGCGTTGTATCCAGAAAGACGATGCTGTCAGCATAGCCGATAAAGTGCTTGAAGCAGACACGCTCGTTTTTGTAACGCCTATTTATTACTATGAGATGTCAGGTCAGATGAAGACTCTTCTTGACCGTCTGAATCCGCTTTATTCGGCTGATTACAAGTTCCGCCGGATCTATATGCTCTCAACAGCCGCAGAGGAAGAAGCTTTCGTACCGGAAAAAGCTGTCAGCGGACTTCAGGGCTGGGTGGACTGTTTTGAAAAGGCAGAACTGACAGATCACATTTTCTGCGGAGGACTTACCGACGGCGGTGAAGCTTCCGCTGCGGAAGCTCACTTACAGGCTGCATTCGATTTCGGTAAAAATATAAAATAAGGAGCATCATCATGGCAAAGAAGATAGTAGCTGTAAACGCAGGCCCACGCAAGGGCTGGAATACCGATACCCTCATTACAGAAGCCGCAAAAGGTGCTGCGGATAAAGGTGCGGAGATAATAAGATTCGACCTTTTCCGCCTCGAAAAATACACAGGCTGTATCTCCTGTTTCGGCTGCAAGCGTGAAAAAAATAAAGGACATTGTGTCTGTAAGGACGGCCTGACGCCGGTACTCGATGCAATACGTTCAGCAGACGGACTTATAATCGGTTCGCCCAATTATCTCTCGGAGCTTACCGCTTCATTCCGTGCATTATATGAAAGGCTCATTTTCCAGAATCTTACATATAATACGACAAATCCCTGCTGCAACCAGAATGTTATACCCGTTCTGTTCATCATGACGAGCAATGCTCCCGATACGATGTACACAGGACTCGTGCAGAATTATCAGCAGACGCTCAACTGCTTCGTCGGCCCGACAAAAACGCTCATCAGCGGCGATACGCTCCAGATCAAAGATTACAGCAGGACGGACTGGAAATGGTCGATGTTCGATGCAGGATCAAAACAGAAGCGTCACGAGACCGTATTCCCCGAAGAGATAAGAAAAGCTTACGAAATGGGTGCTGATCTCGTTTGAGTTTTTTTCAGAAAATCACAGACAGAGGTGATACAAAATGGATATTATGAAGTATATCTCAGCTTTCACGGCAGCGGCACTTTTTACCGTGTCCGTTCCTCTCAGTGCTGATGCGGCTGAAAATACCGGCGATGTCTTCTATGAAGATTTCAGCGGAAGTTCTCTCGATACAGACAAGTGGCTCATAGCAGAGAAAAACTGGGGCGGTACTGTCACTTCCGGCGGAGTTACGGAAGACTATAACGGCGGTGTCATATCAGAAAATGTCTCTTTCAGTGACGGAAAACTTATCCTCACCGGTCTCGGAAATAAATACGAAGGTGAACTCCGTGGCATTGCCCGTGACAAAAGCAGGCGTGCCGACGGAAAACGCTGCGGCGGTGCAATAGCTACAAGGGATTATTTTGCTTCCGGCAGCTATGAGATACGTGCGAAGATCTCTCCCGAACTCGGCTGCTGTTCGGCAATGTGGACTTTTGAATATGAGGAAAATTATTCCGACAGCGGACTTGAAGTTATCAATCATGAGATAGATATAGAATTTCCCGGACGTGACAGCAATAACGATCTTTCACTCAGCCACGCCCTCTGCACTACATGGGTG
>CADBQF010000236.1 GCA_902796705.1 Ruminococcus flavefaciens | reverse complement strand
TCTCGCCCCAAGGAAGCTCTGCAGCGTTAGCCTTAGCGTAGATAGTAAGTGTCTTGCCGTCAACTGTGATTGTACCAGCCTCATCATCGGCTGTTACAGTGTGAAGGTTCTCACCGATCTTACCGCAGTAACCGCCCTGAGCTGTATCATACTTGAGGAGCTGAGCGAGCATTGAAGGCTTTGTAAGATCGTTGATAGCAACTACCTCATAACCTTCTGCATCAAACATCTGTCTGAAAGCAAGACGGCCGATACGGCCGAAACCATTAATAGCAACTTTAACTGACATTGGATATTACCTCCTAAAAAATTTATATTTATATTATAATCCAGTTTGGAAAATTTTTCAAGAGGTTCGATAAAAAAATAACAGCAAAATGAAATAATGTACACAACAGCCAAATAACGATAAAAATATTACAGAAAAATTGTTGAATTGTGCCATGTGAAAATTGTTCATTTTCTATTCCTTTTTTTGAAAAAATGTAGTATAATATATGATGCGATGTTTGGAACGACAGTATCCGGTACTTTTGATGCAGCCGGTGCTGATGATGACACAGGGCAGCTCGCTGCACATTTCCGGATAAGACGCATCATGTCTGAAAATATCTTTATTTGAGCCTGCGTTTTATAAAAGTAAATTTCAACCGAAATATTTTTAGCAGTTTTAGACAGAAAGTATATAAAGTTTTTGTTGACATAAAACAAAAAAAGTTATATAATATATATGCGGAGATGTTTCGCAACAGTTTACTTTTAATTGGAGAAGTGCTTGCAATGATAAAAGGATATGAGATCGAAAGAAAATTCCTCGTAGCTTATCCGAGCATAGAGGAACTCGACGTAAAGAGAAAAATAAGCATCACACAGACTTATCTCACCAACGGCGAGAACAGTGCCCAGAGACGTGTCAGAAAACTGACCGAGAACGGCGATACTATATATACCTATACGGAAAAACTCTTCATCACTGCCGTCACAAGGCAGGAAATGGAGTATGAGATCGACAGGAAAGAATATGACAGACTGATTGTTCAGGCGAGAGATGACTGCAAACCTATCAATAAAGTAAGGTATTGTTTCGAGTATTCCGGACAGCTTTTTGAACTGGACACATATCCTTTTTCGGACAGCCTTGCTATCATGGAGATCGAACTCGGTTCTCCGGAACAGCCTGTCGATCTGCCTGACAATGTCACAGTCATCAAGGAAGTAACCGGCGATCCAAGCTATTCAAACGCCGCTATAGCTACAGCGGAAGAATTCCCGGAAGATGCCGCCGCTGAGGGACGCTGACGGCATATATACATTATAATGATCGGAGATAAAACTATACATGGCAGAGATCATAGTTCCAGTAGAAGATCAGGATCAGATAGCTGAACTTTTCGGACAGATGGACGGCAATATCTCCAAGATATGCCGTCAGTTCTCGGTTACGGTCATCGACCGCAGCGAGGGCATCAAGATCATAGGAGAAGAGGAGAATGTACGCAATGCGGAAGCTTCGCTCCGTGCTTTGCTCGGCATGACCGGTAAAGGTCAGCCGATCAGCGAACAGACCGTGAGGTATGTGACTTCAATGGCGGCTGACGGTGCTCTGGGCGAGCTTGAAGAGCTTAAAGGCGACGGCATATGCGTTACTGCATCAGGAAAGATACTCCGCCCCAGAACAGTCGGCCAGAAACGCTATATCGATGCGATAAAGGACAATACTATCGTACTCGGCATAGGTCCGGCCGGTACGGGAAAGACTTACCTTGCTGTCGCAATGGCTGTCAAGGCTTTCCGTGAGCATAAGATAAGGAAGATAATCCTTACCCGTCCGGCTGTGGAGGCAGGGGAGAAGCTCGGTTTCCTTCCGGGCGATCTTCAGGATAAGGTGGATCCTTATCTCCGTCCGCTCTACGATGCACTCTTTGATATGTTCGGATCGGAAAATTTTGCAAGATATATGGAAAAAGGCATAATCGAAGTCGCTCCGCTCGCTTATATGCGTGGACGTACTCTCGATGAAGCTTTCATTATCCTCGATGAAGCACAGAATACCACCTCCGAACAGATAAAAATGTTCCTTACCCGTCTTGGCAACGAGAGCAGAATGGTCATCACGGGCGATATCACCCAGATAGACCTGCCGGATACGAAGAGGTCGGGACTCGTTGAAGCTGTCAAAGTGCTTAAAGGCATCGATGACATTTCAATACACAGATTTACGGAAAAAGATGTTGTACGCCACAGACTCGTTCAGGACATCATCAGGGCGTATGAAAAGTATAACGAAGGGAGAACCAGAAATCATGGCTAAGCTTAAAGTTTATGTAAAGAACAATCAGACAGAGGTCAAAGTACCTGTTGGCATCAGACTTCTCATAAGAAGATGCTGTCAGGCAGTCCTCACAACGGAAAATTTCGGAAGAGATGCAGAAGTGAGCGTTTCTTTCGTGAGCAACAACGAAATAAGAAATCTCAACAAGATCTACAGGAACAAGGACAGCGTTACAGATGTTCTCTCGTTCCCCCTTACAAGCGAGGACGGAACTGTCGAGATAAATCCGGAGACAGGTGCAGTCCAGCTCGGAGATGTTGTCATCTCTCTTGAAACTGCTGTCAAGCAGGCTGCGAATTACGGCCATTCGCTTGAGCGTGAGGTAGGATTCCTCACTGTTCATTCGATGCTCCACCTCCTCGGATACGATCATGAGACAAGTCTCCTCGACCAGAGGATCATGCGTGAGAAAGAGGAGTCTGTCCTCGAAAAGCTCGGTATCTCCCGTGATGCCACATTCGTTACACAGGGAGACAATAACTGATGCCGAGAACTTGCTTTGTAACTATCGCCGGCAGGACGAACGCCGGAAAATCTTCGCTCCTCAATGCCATTGTCGGTGAGAAGATCGCATCAGTCAGCGACAAGCCGCAGACTACGAGGACACGTATAACAGGCATCAGGAACATCGATGACTGCCAGCTCGTATTCTTCGATACGCCCGGTCTCCACAAGCCGGTGAACAAGCTCAGCGAGCATATGCTCGATACAGTAAAGGAATCGGTGAGCGATATCGATGCGGTAGTTTTCATGATGGACTGCACAAGAAAGATCACTCCGCAGGAACTTGATCTCATAAAATCGATGAACAAGTCGAAGATGCCTGTGATACTCGTACTCAATAAGATAGATCTGCTCAGGAGCATGGATAATATCGCTCCGCTGATAGCTTCACTCACTTCGCAGGCTGAATTTCAGGCTGTTATCCCGGTGAGCATAAAGGAAAACAACGGCGTGGATATAGTCATCGACGAGATAATGAAGCTCGCTGAAGAATCACCGCATTATTTTCCGGAGGATATGATAACCGACCAGCCGGAGAAAGTCCTTGCGGCTGAGATGATACGTGAAAAACTCCTCAATCTCCTCAAAGATGAAGTGCCTCACGGCATAGCTGTAGGCGTGGAGGAGATGAAAGAGCGTGAGGATAAGGATATCCTCGATATATCCGCTGTCATCTACTGCGAAAAGGATTCTCACAAGGGCATCGTCATCGGAAAGGGCGGCTCTATGCTGAAAAAAGCTTCGACAGAAGCACGCATCGAACTGGAAGATTTCTTCCAGATAAAAGTCAACCTCAAATGCTGGGTGAAGGTCAAGGAAGACTGGCGTAACAGAGAGAACCTCATACGCAGCTTCGGACTTTCCGAGAAATAATTTCCTGTAATGTATCAACGCTTTCTGCTGATAATATCATCAGTGCCGTTATGACGTGGAACGATATTATCAGCGGCAGCGGAGGATATCATGACAGAAGATAAACTATGGGATATTTTTGCCGGTACGGGGAGCGTCTTTGACTATCTCAGGTATTCGGCTGAAAAGGAAAAAAACAATGCTGATAACTGAAGGTATCGTCATCAGGGAGCGTGCTTACGGAGAATCCGATAAATTCGCCGATGTCCTCACAAAAGAGGACGGTGTTATTGAGATGTCCGTCAAGCGTGCAAGAAAGATAAACGGAAATTCCGGAAGCTCAACACAGTTGTTTGCCTATTCAAAATTCTGCTGCACCGAGAAGGGCAGCAGTTACATATTCAACAGTGCAGAGCCGATACATATTTTTTACGGACTAAGAAAAGACTATGAAGCTCTTGCTCTTGCCTGCTATTTTGCAGATGTCATACGAAGCTGCATCACTCCGGCAAAGTGCAGACCTGATATCATGAGGCTGCTCCTCAACTGTCTGAGTTTTCTTGAGGAAGACAAAAGACCGAAGGCGATGCTCAAAAGCATCTTTGAGATGAGACTCATGTCTGATATCGGTTTCATGCCGGATATCGTCGGTTGTTCGTGCTGCGGGAGCTATGAGCCGGAGGAAGCCTATTTCGATATGAACGGCGGAAGATTCGTCTGCGGAGACTGTCTTGCCGGCGAACCGGACAGGGATACTATAAAAATATCAAAGTATGTTCTGGAAGCTGTCCGCCATATCGTGCTTACCGACTTCAACAGGCTTTTCAATTTCCGTGTGTCAGACAAGACACAGGACGTACTCTCTGTGCTTACTGAAAAGTATCTGCTGATACACCTTGACAGAGAGTTCCACACACTCAATTACTACAGATCTCTGACAAATATTAAGTGAACCGGCGGTGGACTTTGCATCGCCGGCACAGGGTATATACTATGAAAATGAATAAATATCTCCGGACTCTTGAACTCGATAAGATACTGGAAATGCTCGCTGCCCATGCGTCGAATGAAGAAACGAAACGCATGGCACTTGCCCTCAGACCAGACTGCGACCTTGAAAGAGTCCGTTACGAGTGTCTGAAAACATCGCAGGCCCTTAGCCTTTCGGTGCAGTTCGGCACTCCGCCTTTTTGTAATTTTAAAGATATAACATCAACGGCTGCCCGTGCAAAGTCAGGAGCAGTCATCTCTTTGCGTGACCTTATGGATATCGCACTCATGCTCAGGCAGATAAAGGATCTCTCGGACTGGTATTCAAGGTGCGAGAACATCGAGACTGAACTGAGCTACCTTTTCTCGCAGCTCGCTCCGAATGACTGGCTGCTCGAAAAACTCGAAAGATCCATAATCTCCGAAAACGAGATATCTGATGCCGCAAGCCCGGAACTTGCCGCTATCCGCCGCAAGATCAACCGTGCCGGTATGCAGCTCAGAGAGACTCTCGACAAGATGATAAAGAACAAGACCACACAGCAGTATCTTCAGGAAAGCACTGTCACCATACGTGACGGACGCTTCGTTCTTCCTGTAAAATCCGAATACCGTGGTCAGGTCAGCGGACTTATCCACGATACTTCCGCTACAGGTCAGACTATATTCATAGAGCCTATGGCTATAGTTGAGGCAAATAATGATATCCGTATCCTTGAAGGCAAGGAGCAGGAGGAGATAGAAAGGATAATCCGTGAACTCTGCCGTGAATGCGGAGAGTACGCCGACACGCTCTGTCTCAATTATAAAGTCTGTGCGGAACTCGGACTGTATTTTGCAAAATCTGAACTTGCCGCAAGGCTTGGCTGTTCGCTCCCGGAGATAACGGACGACGGAACTATCTTCCTCAAAAAAGCAAGACACCCCCTTATCGACAAAAAGAAAGCCGTTCCGATAGGCCTTTCGCTCGGTGAGGATTATCAGACTCTCATAATCACAGGCCCTAATACAGGCGGTAAGACAGTAGCTCTTAAAACAGCAGGTCTTCTCAGTGCGATGACGATGTGCGGACTTCTCATTCCCGTTGCAGACGGCAGCAGGATATCGGTATTCAGGCATATCCTTGCCGATATCGGAGACAGCCAGAGCATAGAGCAGAATCTTTCGACTTTCTCGTCGCACACGAATAAGGTCATCGAGATACTCGATACGGCTGATGAAAGCTCTCTTGTGCTTCTTGATGAGCTTGGTTCGGGAACTGATCCTGTTGAGGGTGCAGCACTTGCCATTGCTATAATCCGCCGGCTCATGCAGTCAGGTGCCAAGGTAATGGTGACGACTCATTATCAGGAGCTTAAAGTATTTGCACTTGACAGTGAAAACGTTGAGAATGCCTCATGTGAATTCGATATAGAAACGCTCCGCCCTACATACCGGCTTATAGTCGGTTCTCCGGGAAAATCAAATGCTTTTGCAATATCGGAGAGCCTCGGTATGCCGGCTGATATAATCGCAGACGCAAAGACAAGAGTGAGCGATGCGAATACACGCCTTGAAGACGTTATCGGAAAGCTCGAAGCGAGCCGTATCGAACTCGAACGTCAGCAGGAAGCTGTCAGAAAGCTCCGTGAGGAAGCTCAGCAGCACGAAGAAGCTGCACGTTCCCAGCTCGAAGAGATCGAGAACAATAAGGCTCATCAGCTCGAACAGGCACGTTTGCAGGCTATGTCTATAATAGAACAGACCAAAGCCGAATCCAATGAGCTTATAAGTGAACTTGAAAAGCTCCGCAAAGAAAAGGATAAGAAGGATTTCAGCTCCAATGTTTCCGGAATGAAATCACGCACCCGCCAGAGCTTCAACAAGATGTACGATACGGCGAACCCGGTCAGCAAAGCTTCTGCCGGAGAGGATTATGTCCTTCCGAGGAAGCTCAGGCGTGGAGATACGGTCTATGTCGTTGACCTCCAGAGAAAAGGCATCGTGACAGGCGATCCCGATGACGGCGATTCGGTATTCGTACAAATGGGAGTCATGAAGACGAAGATAGATATCTCACGTCTGCGGCTTGAAGAACCGGAAAAGGTAACTGTCAGGAACAAGCCTGTCCGCAAACAGAACAAGACCGGAAAAGTCGGTGTCAAAGCCGAACGCAGAGGTTCTATGGAACTCGATATCCGTGGCTGTGCGTGCGATGACGGCGTATATCAGCTCGATGCCTTTATAGATCAGGCTGTTATGTCGAATATCTCTACTGTGACTATAATCCACGGAAAAGGCACGGGACTTCTCAGAAAGGCAGTACACAGCCGCCTGAAGTCGCACCCGTCCGTCAAGAATTTCCGCCTCGGACTTTTCGGAGAGGGAGAAGACGGCGTTACTATCGCTGAACTCAAATAATGATACACACCTGTCCGT
>CADBQF010000235.1 GCA_902796705.1 Ruminococcus flavefaciens | reverse complement strand
CTTTCTGAGGAAAGGTTCTCCCCCACACCCCCTTCCAAAGACTTTTAACATGAAATTTCCCCTGACGGGACGCTCACGATAGCTATCGTAGACGGCAAAGTTTGCCTGAGCGTCCTGTCAGGGGAAATTTGACGCTGAAAGTTTTAGGAAAGGGGTTTGGGGAAGAACCCTTTTTCAAAAGGGTTTTCCCCAATAGAAGACATAAACGTCTTTATGAGAACCGGCACTTTAAATGAGTTGGGTTCATTTTTCTCCGTACATTTCTTCGAGCCATGTGATAAGGGCGGCGAAGCCTTCTTCGGAGCGTTCAAATGTTTTTTCGTTTTCGATATCGGCTTTCATTGAGCAGAGTTTTCCGTGCCATGTTTTACAGGTCAGCTCATCGGCTGTGATTATCTTGTATGAAAAATCACCGAGCGAACCGGAGTAATCATTTCCGCTGTCGAAATAGTAGAATTTCGGGATATCGAACACTTTTGACACACTTGTTTTTTCTGACATATCTACCTCCTGAAGAAATCTACAGCAGCCGAAAGGTCGCTGTATACACCGCTTAAAAGCGGCATTATCCCGTCGTCCGGCTCAGTCATATCGGGTATCATGACAGCTTTGCAGCCGGCGGCATATGCGGAGCGTATTCCGTTCGGAGAATCCTCAAAAGCGGCACATTCCTCCGGCGGCAGACCGAGTTCAGCCGCTGCTGTCAGATAAATTTCGGGATCGGGTTTTCCGCTCGTCACCATATCACCGCATATAACGGCATCGAAATAGCCGGCAGCTTTTATATTATCGAGATACATGAGAGTCCTCTCACGGGGAGTAGCGGTAGCAACGGCTGCTTTTATGCCATTTTCCCGGAGAAATTCAAGCATCTCAAAAAGTCCCTTTTTTGTTTCGATACCGTTCTGCGAGATATATTCGTTCATGAGATCGGTGCGTCGCTGTCTGACTTCCTCTGTGGGAAAATCCTCACCGAAGAAACTTTTCAGCTTGGGGATAGAATATTTCCTTGCCATGCTTCTTATAGCAAAGACGTGTTCGTCACGCATATCGTATCCGAACTGAGCGGCAGCTTCTTTCCAGAACCGGAGATAGAGCTTTTCGGTATCTATGAGAAGTCCGTCCATATCGAAGACAGCACCTCTGAGAGTGGATATATCGTTATTGAGGATCATTGGAATCTTCCTTTTCTGTGATGACCGGCAGTTCGATATCCTGCATCTCGCTGGAAGCAGTCTTCATTCTCTGCTGGTAGTTCATGGTATATTCATCGAGTATGCTTGTCTGTTTCTGATCTTCGAGCTGGTTCTCGAATCTCTCGTTGAAATGCGGGAATCCCGGCTGTTCTTCGAGCCAGTGGTATTTCACGTTCGCCTGCATATTGAAAAACGAGAAAACAGCGGCGATGCAGAGCAGTATGAGGTGTATCCAGAACACATACGAAACTGCCTTGAACACCCATAATCCGTTGATAAATTTTCCGCTGAGGTGATGACGTGAGATGCCGAGTATCAGTTGATTGACGAGAAATATCGCCGGTATCGCAACTGCTGCAAGATCACGTTTATGATAGACTGCCTTGTATGCACAGAAGTACAGCAGCGGAGTCATCAGTATCGAATCGAGCATAAGAAATATCGAATCATTGCTTATCACCGTTCCTACTGCTATGAATACGGAAACGAGCGGGAATACTGCCAGCAGGAACATATATCCGATAAAAAGCTTGTTATATATGCTCCTGCATCGTTTCAGGGCAGTATAGTTGACTGTAAAATCCTCACGATGATCTGTGTGTATATTCATAAGATCACCAGTTTATCATCCACTTGTACATACCTTCGTACTGACGTGCGGAACTGTTCCATGAGAAGTCAGAATCCATGTCTCTCTTGACCATTTTGTCCCACTGGTCACGGTGATTGAAGAAGATATGCTTCGAGTAATTGATGACACCGAGCATCTCGTCGCCGTTGTAGTTGGCGAATGAGAAGCCTGTGCCTGTTCCGTCAAATTCATTGTACGGCATTACTGTATCTTTCAGACCGCCTGTCTCACGTACTATCGGGACAGTACCGTATCTGAGCGAGATGAGCTGTGTCAGTCCGCACGGCTCAAAGAGCGACGGCATGAGCATAGCATCAGCAGCGGCATAGAGCTTGTGAGCAAGCTCATCGGAGTAGAGGATATTGGCTGAAACTCTCTCCGGGTACTTCCACTGATAGTGCTTGAACATATTCTCATATCTCGGATCGCCTGTACCGATAACGACAAACTGTGTATTTTCATCGCATATACGCTCCATAGCGTAAGAAACGAGGTCAAGGCCTTTCTGGTCGGTAAGACGTGAGATTATAGCTATCATGTACTTGTTCTCGTCAACAGGAAGACCGAGCTGCTCCTGCATCTTCTTCTTGTTCTCGGCTTTTATAGCCTTGAAATTGTCAGAGTTGTACTCAGCGAAGATCTTCTTGTCATTTGACGGATCGAATACCTTGTAATCGATGCCGTTGACGATGCCTCTCAGGGAAGCTGCTCTTGCACGGAGAAGTCCGTCGAGCTGTTCGCCGTAGAACGGATACTTTATCTCCTCTGCATAAGTCTCTGAAACGGTAGTGATATAATCAGCATATACAAGACCGCCCTTGAGCATATTGGCTGCCTTGTGGAATTCAAGCTTGTCGGAGGTGAACATATAATCCGGCAGAGCTGTATTGTACTTGAAAGTATCGATATCCCACACGCCCTGGAATTTCAGGTTGTGGATAGTCATAATGGTCTTTGTCGAACTGTAGAACGGATTTGTTGCGAATGTTGAGTGCATGAGTACGGGTATGAGCGATGACTGCCAGTCATGACAGTGTATGATGTCAGGACGGAAGCCTATTACAGGGAGTATGGCAAGAACAGCCTTACAGAAGAAAGTAAAGCGTTCGATATCCCATTTCATATCGGAGGAATAAGGCTGGTCGCATTTGAAGTAATACTCATTGTCAACGAAGTAGAACTTTATGCCGTTGTACTCATATTCCATAATGCCGACATGGACACTTTCGCTTCTCATACCGTAGTCCATATAGAAGTGAGTCACATATTTGAAATCGTTCCTGTATTTTTCGGGGATACAGGTATAATAAGGCATTATTACTCTTACGTCGAATTCATTTTTGTCGAGGTACTGAGGCAAAGCACCGACAACGTCAGCGAGGCCGCCTGTCTTGGCAAACGGGACGCATTCTGAAGCTGCAAATAAAATATTGTTCATGTTCATAGCTCCTTTTCTGTGTAAATTGCTGCCATTACAGCTATACATATATTATACACCAATTATTGGCATAAGTCAATAGAAAAGTGTAGTGGTTGCACAATAATTAATTGTGGAAATGCTGAAAAATGAGATGAGGAAGGGAAATGTTTTGGTCAATACAGGAAACTTTGTTCTATACGATGCGTACCCCTTTCTTTTATGCCGTGTGTGTGCTATAATAGAAGATATGATATGTGAAAGGAGAATGCTGCTATGGACCACTTCGTGCTTCATTCAAAATATGCTCCTGCCGGAGATCAGCCTCAGGCTATAAAAAAACTCACTGACGGCATACTTTCAGGCAAAAAGGAACAGATACTCCTCGGTGTTACAGGTTCGGGAAAAACGTTCACTATGGCTAACGTCATAGCCAATGTCAACAAGCCGACTCTTGTGCTTGCACACAACAAGATACTTGCCGCACAGCTATGCTCGGAGTTCAGGGAATTCTTTCCGGAAAATGCAGTGGAATACTTCGTGTCCTACTATGATTACTACCAGCCGGAAGCGTATGTCCCAAGCACCGACAGCTATATCGAAAAGGATTCTTCCATAAATGACGAGATAGACAAGCTCCGCCATTCCGCAACAACGGCTCTTGCCGAAAGGCGTGATGTTATAATCGTTGCGAGCGTTTCGTGCATATACTCACTCGGAAGCCCGGACGAATACCGTTCAATGGTCGTATCTATACGTCAGGGAGCTGAAAAGCCGAGAGATGAACTCATACAGGAACTCGTCCGTATCCGCTATGAGAGGAACGATATCGCATTTGAGCGTAACCGTTTCAGAGTACACGGCGACGTTGTCGAGATCTTCCCTGCACGTTCGGGAGATACGGCGATAAGAGTCGAATACTTCGGTGACGAGATAGACCGCATATCCGAGATAAATACAGTTACGGGAGAAGTAAAGGCTGTT
>CADBQF010000234.1 GCA_902796705.1 Ruminococcus flavefaciens | reverse complement strand
TACAGGCGTATAGCCGACGAGTATCTTGATCCGCTGAACTTCCTGCCCGAGTCTCTTATCGGCATACCTAATCTTATGGAAGTATACCGCAGCGGAAATGTTGGTATAATCAATGCTCCGGGCAACGGAGTTGCCGACGACAAGGGCATATACTATTTCGTACCGAAGATGATAAAATATTACCTCGGCGAAGAACCCATACTGAAAAACGCTCCCACATATCTGCCGTTTTACGAGGAGGACATGAAATATGTTATGGATAATCTTGAAAAGCTGGTCATTAAGGACGTTGCGGAGGCAGGAGGCTACGGAGTGGTATTCGGAAGAGAGCTTACAAAGGAAAAGCTTGAAGAGTTCCGCAGAACTATCATTGCAGAGCCGAGACGCTTTATCGCACAGGAAGTCATAGATTTTCTCGACCTGCCGATACTGGATAACGGCGAGACCGTAATGCGAAAGGCTGACCTGCGAGCATTCGTGCTCTCTGGAGAAACAACGAGAGTATGGGCTTCGGGACTTACAAGATTCTCGCGTAATCCAGATTCATTTGTGGTGAATTCCTCACAGGGAGGCGGATTCAAGGATACATGGGTGCTTAAATAGGAAAGGAGTATTATGACAACAATATCAAAAGAACACAGCGACCGCCTTTACTGGCTGGGACGCTACACGGAAAGGGCATTTACCACTCTGCGGACAATACAGAAGCTCTACGACAAAATGCTGGACAAGAGCAAAGGGTATGCCGATTATCTGAAATGCTTCGGACTTTACGATAGCTACGGCAGCAATGAAGCCTTTATAAACAGCTTCCTCTACGACGGCAGCAACGCCAATTCTGTTGCATACAGTCTGGAACGGGCATATGATAACGGCATAGTTCTCCGCGAGGAGATATCCACCCACAGCCTGTCGTTTTTGCAGCTTGCCAAGGACAGCCTTGCAAAGTCCGAATTATCCAAAAATACGAGACTGTCCCTGCTTCCTCTGGAGGATCAGCTTTATGCATTCTGGGGCTGTCTGAACGAGTATATCTACAATGACGAGATAAGAAATATTATTTACATCGGGAAAACCATCGAACGCCTTGATCTGTACATCAGAATGGCATATCCCTTTGATACTACACAGAAAGAGTACATTCGCCTTATGAAAAATCTTGAAAGGGCTCCGAAGGGAACGCCTTACCGATATAATACAGCGAATTATTCGGAGCTTGTGAAAATAATGGAAAATGAGGATGGATACAAACATAACTCAGAAAAAGTGATAGGCTGTCTTGAACATCTTTTTGAACCACTGGAGGTAACAGTATGAAAACGCTTAATTTCAGCTTCTCTACGAAGCTAACATTCGATGATTACGTCCACGATCACAGCTTTGCACTCAGGATAATCCCGCCTGATACGGAGTCGCAGAAGATACTTTCATGCAGTCTCAATATTTCGCCCGGCGTCACTACTAAGCAGACTGTTGACGCATTCGGGAACAACGTCACCGCAGGCTATATACAGGGCGATCACCGCTTTCTCGATTTTGAGATAAAGGGAACGGCAGAAGTTGACTCCTCAAAGCACAGTACATTTCTAATGCCCTGTTATCGGTATCAGTCAGAGTATACTGAACCCGATGATGAACTAAAAAAATTCTATGTCGAGCTGAAAGACAAGTATATGGGCGACGCTTCCGAAAAGGCTGCATATTTCAGTGATATCCTCTCCGACATCATAGAGTACAAAAAAGGAACGACCACTACCGCAACAACTGCCGCAGAAGCATTTGCTCTGCGGAGCGGAGTTTGTCAGGACTTCTCCCATATACTCATTTCACTGCTGAGAATGGACGGTATACCTGCACGATATATCGCAGGTCTTGCGTTTTGTGACGGTGAAACTCATTCGTGGGTGGAATACTGGACTGGAGATCACTGGGAGGGTATTGATCCTGCAAATAATTGTCCCGTCAACGACGATTATCTTGTTATTTCAATGGGACGCGACTTCCGCGACTG
>CADBQF010000233.1 GCA_902796705.1 Ruminococcus flavefaciens | reverse complement strand
TCACAGTCGGAGATCGTTATTATATCGTCAGCAGAAGGCTGATAGCTGTGAAGCTCCTCGCCGCTGTTGAGCAGATAAGTCAGGTCGGCTTCATTTGAATGCGAGCCGAGCAGTTCTTTCGTCCAGTCGTATTCGGGGAAGATAGTGCATACAATACTTAGTTTTTCGTTTTTGTCCCTGCCGGAAGCCGAACACGAAGCCAGACCTCCTAAAGCGAGTGAAGCACACATCACACCCGCAATTATCCTCTTGAACATAGGATACCTCCTCAAAAAATGATAATCATTATCATTTTTGTATTATACCACTATTGTAACTCCGTGTCAAGAGATAAATCGATTTTTCACATATTTTTCAGGACAAAAAAATAAACGGCAGAAACGCCGTTTATTTCAGTTATCTTTTATCGGTATATTCATGATCTCCGCAGTATTTATGGTCTGATGTTATGATGTTAAGCAGCACATCATCATTCGCTTTATCCCTGACAGTTAAAAGGCGGCCGCCGATCTTGAAGTCTTCTGCTGCCTTATCTGTGTAATATAATGATTCTCCGTCAGAGAAACGCACCTCAAATCCGCCTTCGATCTGTATTTTATCTGTGACGGTGCGGTCAACGATGTACCAGTCTTCTGGTGACTTGTTATTCTGAGCGAGCATTCCGTCTATCCATTCGTCGGTTATCACGGAACCATCTACTACCTTTTTGCCGCCTCCGTTTACCGGTTTATAATATTTTGTAAAAGGGAATATCATCAGGAATACTCCGACTGCCACGAATAAAAGCGGAAAAAGCAGCGAAAGGAACGTCGGCTTCTTTTCCGGCTTCAGCAGACAAGATGTGATGCCGTACTTGTCGGCTTTGCTGACATTCAGTTCACATTCATCACCGTAGTCTATGATCGGCGGATCGGGACATTTCCGGCTGTCTACCGCTGTACACAGTTCATCATCAAGATAATACTCAAAAACTGCGAATGTATTGAGACTGAAAGGGCCGCCTTCTTCATTTGATTCCCTGACATAGCCTATACATTTACCCGTGACACGCTTGCAGAACAATCCTCTCTGACCGAATATATCCGCTGCCATAGAGATGAAAAAGTACATTCCGCTGAGAAAGAACAGTATGCCTCCGAAGAGTATTGCGGTTTTCTGAGTCCCGAATTTTATGGAAAGAACAGCACCGCTGCTTATTACAGCACCTATCAAAAAGATCATCAGACCTGTCGCTTTAGCCGGCATGGAATTGTTCGCAACGCTTGCATTCGGATCTCCTGTAAGCACCATAAGGCCTCCCACTGCAAACAGCATACCGAAGCAAAAAAACATTATCCTGACAAGACCGAGAAACATCGATATGCCCGTGGCAGCAAACAGGCCAAGGAGCAGGACACCGAATATTTTGCTGAGAAAGCCGCCTTTTTCGCCTATCCTCTTTTTGCTGCTGCCGGTAACGGACATTCCTCCTGTTGCCGGCCGTAGCAAAGCTCGTGCGATACTTTCCTTGTCTTCCGGTGTCAGGATCTTTTCTGTGCTGAAATGCTGATGGATAGCATCAGAGTTGAATTTCATACGCACCCCTCCTTTTTTGTTTAGAATATTATACAGCAAATAAAATTATATGTCAACGAAAAATATGAAAATATTATATTTTTTTGAAACAAATATTATAATAATATGAATTGAGATACAAAATGACATTTTATAGGAAAATATACAACTCATCAGGTTAATTGATAAATATTTAGTGATATTCTTGAAAAATTTATATAATAATGATATAATAGTAATAACATACCATAAGGAGGCAGATCTATGGATCATAAAAAAATATCAGCTTTTATAGCTTCTCTCATAATTACAGCGGCATCTGTGCCGGAAGTACGGACTGTCTCAGCAGAGGAAGCAAAGGCTCCGGCTCTGCTTGATGTATCGGGTTTTACTATACATGATGAGAATTTCGTTCATCTAAGCAAGGGTACATATCTGCGAGATGTGTCATATCTTTTCGATGAACAGGACAAAGTCCCTGCTTCCGCTGAAAAACCGACAGTTGACAGCGAAACTCTCAAGAATACATCAAAAGCAAACTGGACTCCGAATCAGCAGACGGAATACGGCCCGGCTTCATTCTATATCGACATGGGTGCGAATTATGTCATAACCGGTATAGCTTTCCTCGATACGAACGGAACTCCTGTGTGGACTGTTTCAGACGGAGAACCTTTTTCGTGGCACGATATAGCTACAGTAAATATGGACAGCTACAACTGGTGGAGAGCGGTGACGTTTGACGATCCCGAACCTACAAGATATCTGCATTTCTCGTCAGATTACTGCGACAGCGGTGTCAGTGAGCTTGCGATATACGGCTACAAGGCTTCGGAGCTTACAGAAGCTCAGAAGAAAAAGACTTCCGCTGTGCCGAGAGATACGGTCATACCCTCCCGTGAGAATGCCGGACTTGCTTTCGGCTTCAATGCTTTTATAGACGATCCGATGACGGCGATTATGGCTGCGGGCAATGTCCGTGAATACCATAATCTTAGCTGGCTGATAGACGCTTCCGGAAAAGTGAAGTTCACTCAGGGAACATGGGGCGACATGGACAGTTACTACGCAGCGATGAAAAAACAGGGCATAGATATCATACCGTGCTTTCAGGGAGGAACTACCGTCATCTCCGGCGGAACTAAAGCCGCAGAGATACCTGTCCCGGAAGGTGCCGATACTCTCGATCCGGCAAGCTATGCCGCTCACGCAAAAGCACTCTATCAGGTCGCTGCACGTTACGGCAGCAACAAAAATGTCGATATATCTACTATAGATATAACAGACGCTCAGGAAGTACGCACAGGAATGGGACTTCTCAATGCGATAGAGAATTCAAATGAGCCGAACAAGAGCTGGGCAGGCAAAGCCAATTATTTCACTCCGTATGAACTCGCAGCTATGTGTTCTGCCGATTACGACGGCCATGAGGGGACTATCCCGAACGCAGGAGTCCACACGGCAGATCCGGATATGAGGCTCGCTATGGGCGGACTCGTCGGATATTCAACTATGCTGCAATATCTTGACGAGATGAAGCTCTGGTTCGATTACAACCGAAGTGACGGAAAATTCGCAGTGGATATAATAAATGTACATATCGGTGCTGATTCTCTGCCGATAGAGGACAGTTCCCTTGAAGAAACGGTAAGATCACTCCGCAAATGGATCGACGAGAATGCTCCCGGAACCGAACTCTGGATATCAGAATTTGAAGTTCCCATGAGCGATCTCGCAAAAGAAGATACCGATGCCCACGATGACGAGGAATACCAGTTGAAGTACGCACAGAGAGTCGCAAGGACTTATCTGACTGCTTACCGTGCAGGAGCTGACCGTATCACTAAATTCCAGCTCCGTGACGAGGGCGAAGGTGTGTATTACAATTCCGGACTTGTCACCGGAAAAGGCGAGTGGAGCAAGAAGAAGGCATGGTACTATCTCGCCTGCATGAACAGCGTTCTCAAAAATACAGTTCTCTCCGGTGCGGAGGATAACGGCAGCCTCCGTACTGATGTATTTACCAGAACTGACGGAAGCGGTGATATTATAAAATGTGTATACTCCGCTACTGACAGCAGCAATGTTATAAATAATGTAAAAATCGATGCAGGCGGCAAAAAGCTTGCATACCTGACCGTTCCTTCCGATGATATCGCTGAGGGAACTACGACTTTGCTCAAAGTCAGCGGAGACAGCGTTACTGTCGATGTATCGGAAACGCCTTCATTCATCACGTTCACCGATTCTCCGGCTGAGATCATAAACGGCAGAAATTCCATGATACGTCCGGAGGCGATATCTCTTATGGCAGAAAAAGACGGAGAAGTGTGCGATCTTTCGGCAGCTCCGGAAAACAAGACGCTCGCCCAGTTCTATCGAATGTTCGACGAGCCGGATACGATGCCTGATCCCATTTACGGTGATACAAAAGGCATGAAGACTCCGGAAACCGATGTGACCTCCTCCGGTATAACGGCGTATGCCTTCTTCGACAAAAAATATGTATTCAACGGATTCTCGGTATACGACACATTCGGAACTGGCGGCATATATGTATACGATGCTCATACGGACGAGCTTCTCTGGAGCAGCGACCTCGGAGGATATATGTACCGTGCAGTCACTCTGACAGAAGACTCAGCACCTACTGACTGCCTTAAAATAGTAAAAAAGGACGGTGCTATGAACGAACTCGTCTTCTACGGATATGCAGCTCCTTCAAAGCGTGACTGGGATATCACCAAGGACGGTATATGGGACGTATTTGATCTGATAATGATGAAACAGGCAGTTATCAGAAATGAGGGATATTCCGTTTCAGACCTCGTTGGTCTGAGCAGGTTTATCCACGGTATAGATAAATAATTATGAGGTGATCTTTATGAAAATATCAAAAGCAGCAGCATCAGCCTTAGCGTGTGCATCAGCACTCTCATGCGTGACTGCATATCCGGCAGCTTACGCAGAGCAGGAACAGCTTGCTCTTATCGAAACGACAGAATTTCTTGACGCAGAGCCTGACGATACAGACGAGATATCAGTTCAGGAGATAATAACATATACTTTCACCGAAAAGGTCGCTTCCTACAGTGTCTCTCCGGACGGGGTAGTCTCTCTTTCGCTTTCTGATGACGGAAAAGATCTGAGCATAACCGGTCTGAAAGCCGGAGTTGCCGATATTTCCGC
>CADBQF010000232.1 GCA_902796705.1 Ruminococcus flavefaciens | reverse complement strand
GTTATGACGCTCATGATATCTCCCTGCGGATGCTGGCTGACCTTGTACGAACAGGTGAGTTCATTGTCGCTGACTTCGACTTTCGTAACACCGTTTACTGCTGAAAGGCGTGACTTCAGCTCGTCAGTGACATTGTCGGAGAGTGAGAACATTATCTTCTGTATATCGAGGAAGCGGTTCTTTATGTTGATCTTGTCGTCGTTGAGGATAACTTTTCCGTGGTCGAGGATAACGATCCTGTCGCAGATCTTCTCTACTTCCTCCATGTAGTGAGAGGTGTAGATGACGCTCGTGCCTTTCTTGTTGAGTTCGAGGACTGTTTCGAGGATATAGTTCCTTGACTGCGGATCGATGCCGACAGTCGGCTCGTCCATGATGATTAGCTTGGGGAGATGTATCAATGCACACGCTATGTTGAGTCTCCTCTTCATACCGCCGGAATATTCGCCCGATCTCTTGTCCTTTACGTCAAGAAGGCCAACGAATTTGAGAGTCTCATTGACTCTCTCGTCCCTCTCCGCACCGCTTATCTTGTAGAGCGATGCGAAATATCGGAGGTTCTCCTCTGCTGTAAGCTCGGAGTAGATAGCTATTTCCTGCGGAACGAGTCCGATGTTCTTTGACCACTTCGTTATCTTCTGTCCGTCCTCATAGATGATCTTTCCGGAATCGGGCTTTAAGAGTCCGGATATCATCTTTATCGTCGTGCTTTTGCCTGCTCCGTTAGGGCCGAGTATGCCGTAGATCTTTCCCTTTTCAACAGAAAAGGAAATATTATCCACAGCCTTGAGATCCTTATAGCTCTTGGAAAGGTCCTTTACTTCAAAAATGTTCATTGCAAATACTCCTTCTTTCACATCAATCGATATACCTGACGACATTTTCCTTGCTTATCACAGGAACGGGAGTCGAGTCAGGATAGCCTACAGGTATTACTGCCCAGACGATATGGCCTTTCGGTATCCCGTAGCTGTCAAGTATCTCCCTTATCTCCGGCTGGTCGGAGATGTTCATGAGCGGATTGAGCCATACGCTTCCGAGAGACATGGAGGCGGCGGCGAGCATGATGTTCTCTGCTGCACACGCTGCGTCCTGGATACCGTCCTTGTTGCGTCTTTCATTTGAGATAAGGATAAGAGTCGAACACGGATTGAAGCCGTTGAACGATGTCTTCTCACGCCCGGCTACTGCACCTGTCACGCTCCTGAGATGCTCTATCTCCTTCACGGAGCGAATGACAGTGAACTGTCTCGTCTGTGAATTTCTGCCGGACGGTGCGTATCTTCCGGCTTCTACGATGACTTTTATCATATCCTCCGGAACCTGTACATCGGTGAAATTCCTTATGCTCCTTCTTGTCATGATAGTATTGATAACTGCATTTTCGGCAGAGCCTCCGCTGCTGCCGGTGCCCCAGAGGGAGGGAAGCTCCTTACGGTTTATCTTGCCCATAGAGTTCCTTGGGATATTGGCAACGAACTTTATCTCCTCCGGTGCTTTGAGCCTGTTGAGCGTCGAGTGAAGAGCCTTGAGAGCTTCCTCGCCCTTTGTCTCATCGCCCCTTGCAAGGAGAACGAGCTTCATGCCGAGCGAATGCGATGCGTCCTTAACGGCAAGGCACGCCGAATCATAGATATACGGGAGCTGATTTGCGGCGGCTTCGACTTCCTGAGGTGCTATCTTTTCGCCGGCGATGTTGATGATATCATCGCCTCTGCCGATCATATAGTAATAACCGTCATCGTCACGCCATACGAGGTCGTTCGTCAGCAGCCAGCCGTCATTGAAGGCAGCATTCGTCTTCTCGGTGTCGTTCCAGTAGCCCTGCATGACCATATCTCCACGGAGAGCGAGCCTGCCGATATTTTCCCTGCCCCTGCCAGTGAGCATCGAGCCGGTCTTTTCGTCATAGATGCCTGCCTGTGAGTCATCTCTCGGTCTGCCGAGTGCTTCGACCTTTGCGGGAGTTCTGCTGAAATCGATGAAGATGCTTCCGCCTGTCTCCGACGAACCCCATGTATTGTGGATATCAACGCCCGGAAGAAGCTGAGTGAGCTGCTTCCTGATATTGCCCGGGACTGCTCCGGCACTGAATTCGATGAACCTGAGCTTCCCGAAAACTTCCCTCACGAACTGCTCTCCCTCGGTGGCAAGGATAGATTCCATTGCCGAGGAGATATATGCAAGTCCGGTGCAGGAGTATTTTTCGATATTATTTTTTATCTCTTTCGGGAAGAGCGTTCCGTTCTGGAGAACAGCCGTTGCTCCCATGCAGAGTGCCGAGCGAAGGACACGCAGTCCGAACGAGTGGTTCAGCGGCAGGGGTATGAGTATCACATCATCTTCTCTTATGCCGACACCCTCGCAGGTATTGACCGTATTTGCAAAAATGTTCCTGTTGGTGTGGTATGCACACTTGGGCATACCTGTCGTTCCGGAAGTCACGACGAATTCACACACCATATCGGCTGAGAGCTGTACGTGCGGATAGTCTGCATCTGTGTCAGCCGGTATCTCCGAAACGGATATCGTCTTCACGAACGGATATTTTTTCTTTCCTGCCGTGAGGAGGAGCTTCGCATCGGAGAGCTGCACGAGATGCGTGAGCGTATCTTCCCTGACTGCCCTCTCGACCGGGACTGTGACTGCTCCGAGTGACTGTACTGCCATGAATACAGCAACATAAGCACACTCGGAAAATGCTGTCAGTATGACTCTGTCGCCCTTTTTTACGCCCTCGCCGGCGAGGAAGGCTGCATATGCCTTCACTGCCGCTCCGAGCTGTCTGTATGTCATGCTCCGCTTCTTGTCGATGAGAGCTGTCTTTTCACTGGTGTTTTCTGTCACGATCTCCGGGAAGGGACGTATTATCTCGTTATTCATTTTCTATAAACTCCATTAAACGTTCTGAAAGCTGGCTTATAGTCGGGTTGTCATAGATCTCGTAGATGTCGAATTCCGTATCGAAGGTCTTGTTTATCTCCGACGAGATCTGCTGCATCATGAGGGAATTTCCTCCCAGATCGAAGAAATCCTCGTCATATCCTATCTGGTCATTGAAGTCGAATACGTTTCTCCATATCGCCTCCATTTTCTCGCAGTAAGCTGCAAGTCCGCTGTCCGGGACTTCTGCCGGAGCAGGCTGCGGCTGAGGTGCTGTCTGCTGTACAGGTGCGGGAGCAGTTTC
This sequence comes from Ruminococcus flavefaciens, assembly GCA_902796705.1. Taxonomy (GTDB): domain Bacteria; phylum Bacillota; class Clostridia; order Oscillospirales; family Ruminococcaceae; genus Ruminococcus; species Ruminococcus flavefaciens_W. The sequence continues at coordinate 7,578 of CADBQF010000232.1, read as the reverse complement.
TTCCGGCTGAGGCTGTACGGGTGCCGGAGCAGGTGTCTGTACCGGTGCAGGAGCAGGTGTCGGTACGGCTTTTACGGGAACGGGCTTTTCTGCCGGCTTGGGAGCTTCATCTTCGGGCCAGTGCCTTATCTTGTCGAATTCATATGCCGGGATATGTATGCGGCGGAACTCCTCCGAGCCGCTGTAGACTGCACTCCAGTCGATATCATTGCCGGAATTGTAATAATTCACGATGAAGCGGCGGATATCCCTGATATCTGTGAGGTCGAATACTCTTACGCTGTTCTCCCAGTGTGCATTTTTAAGCTCTTTGCTGTATCCGAAGTTCACGAGAACGATATCATCGCTCTTTGACTTGTCGTTTATGATAGAGATTATCTTGCTGTAATCGCCGTCGGCTGCATCACTTCCGAGAGCCGAAACTGATGACGGATCGCCTTTTTCTGCGGCGGCGGCTATGAGCTTAGATGTCTTGTCAATGAGCTGGATATCCGGCTTTATGCCCATTTCCGAGAACAGACGGAAGAACTTGTATTTAAGCTCCGTGTCACTGTCAGCTATGCCGCTCTCATAGGCAAGCGACGGAATGAGCTGCTTTATCCTCTCATCTGCTGCCGGAGTGTTCCTGTCGGCTTTCATGCAGAAGACGTACTTTACCTTTTTAGCATCGCCTGTCACGGGAGAGATCTGTTCGAGAGCCTCACGAAGTTCCTCTGCATTTTCAGCATATACGGCTCTTCTGAATCTATAGTCATCTCTTGCACCGTTGAGAGTGCATACGAAGTCCCTGTAGTTTATATCCTTATGGCGGTCAAGATAAGCCGTGAGCTTCTCCCTGATATTGAAGAAAGCTGTCTTTGTCTTGGCAGAGAGCTTCACGAAAGCGTCGAAGTCGTTGTCCGGCTTCTCACGCTTTCTGTCTTTGATATAGTTCTCGATGACGATATGTGCATTTGCTCCGCTCAGTCCGAATGAATCTATGCCGGCAGCACGCTTTTCCGTGCCGTTCCAGAGGATATTCTCCTTTACAGGCGTGAGTACGGAGGAATCGAAATCTATCGCCGGATTAGGCTCGTTGAAATTCGTTATCTTGTATGTGATATCGTTCTCGAAACCGGTGATAGCTTTTATCATGCTCGAAATTCCTGCTGCTTCAACAAGATGACCGACGCACGATTTCACGCAGCTAAGATAGACGATGCCCTCTGTCTTGTCCCTGCGTTTAAGGCACTCCATGATGCTCTGTGCTTCGACGGAATCGCCTATCTTCGTACCTATGCCATGAGCTTCTATCTCGGTGATGTCGGTATCGGGGCAGTCGTTCCATGACTTCTCGATGACTTCTCGCTGTCCCTCGACGCTGGGGATAGTCGCACTGCTGCATCTTCCGCCGTCGCCGTTGACGCAGCCGCTCTTTACGACGGCGTAGACGGGATCTCTGTCCTTTTCGGCATCTGAGAGCCTTTTAAGGATAACGACTCCTCCGCCCTCTCCGAGACCTACGCCCGATGCCGATGCGTCGAACGAATGGCTCCTGTAATCCGATGCACCGAGTCCCATAACATCGTATGTCTCCGGACGGGATTCCGATATATCAGAAAGTACGTGTATTCCTCCGACGAGTGCGTAGTCTATCTCGCCCGTCATGAGCTTGATGCACGCTTCGTGTACTGCAACGAGTGCCGACGAGCAGCCTGTGTCGTATACGATATTGGCTCCGGTAAGATCGAAATAATATCCGATCTTGCCTGTTATCATCGATTTTACCGTACCTATGGCAGAGGTGCTTGTCTTTCGCTTCGTCTTATTGTAATATCCGTCGGAATTCGATGATGCGAAGAAGACTCCGCAGTTCTTTCCCCTGAAGCGGCTGAGTGCGTATCCGGCATCTTCTATAGCCTTTGCGGAAAGCTCCAGGCTGAGCCTCTGCTCCGGTGACATCACCTTTGATTCATAGTCGCTGATGTTGAAGAACTTGTTGTCGAACATCTCGATATTTTCAAGGTAGCCTGATTCGATGTACTCTTTCTGCGGATCAAGTCCGTGGAGCCTGAAACGGCTCTCCGGGACTTTTCTCACGAGGTCTTTTCCGGCGGCAAGGTTATCGTGCAGCTCGTCGGTATTCTCTGCTCCCGGCATGAGAAGGCTCATGCCGATAACAGCGATGTCATTATATTTCATATATCTCTCCCTTTGCTCATCATATCTCTATTGTATCGACCGTATCTTCCTCTTCTGCTGAAACGCCTATGAAATTGCACAGCTTTCTCACGGACGGATTGCTGAACAGGTCTGATACGGATATATCGGCATCGAAAGCTTTCTTCACACCGTCAACGAGTTTGAGTATCTTGAGCGAATTTCCGCCTATCTCAAAGAAATCGTCTGTCGGTGAGATGTTCCTGTTTCCGAGGACTTCTGCCCATACGCCGATCATCTTCTTCTCCATATCCGGAGACTGGACAGCTTCTTCCTCTGCCTGCTGACTGATGCGGTAAGCACGTATATCCCTGCTGAACGGTGCGGTGATATCGTCATCTGCCGAATATCTGATATCGAACGAGATATTGTCAAGTTCATTCGTGATATTGACAGCACGGAAAGCTCTCACGTTCCTGTTGTTGAGGTTCACGCCGATGATGCCTTTTCTGAGGTCACGCTGTATCATTCCCTCCATAGATACGAAGCCGTTCTCCGTGCGTACAGAGAAGTAGCCGGCATTTTCCGATATGATGATATCGTCCTCTGTCTCGCCGCTGTTCATGCCGAGACCTTTCCACTTGCTCCATGCAAAGCAGAAATATGAATTTCGTCCGCTGCCCTCATAGTCGTAGAGATATTTGCTGACTGCGGAGTATACTGAATATGTCTGTCCGCCCATGATGCCTGCGGAGCTTGAGAACATGAATATATCGATGCCCTCCTTGTCGGCGGTATACTTGTTTATTCCGGCGAATGCGTTCATTCTCGGTGAAAAGATCGACTTTATATCCTCCTCGCTGAGCGATGATGCAAGATATCTGTCGAAGTTGTCGAAGTGGACTTTTTCGCTCTCCTCGCCTATCATGCAGAAGATGCCGTCCGGTACGCCGCTCTCGGCTTCGATGTTTTTCAGCAGTTCACAGATAGTATCTGCTGAATCCGACTCGATGCTGTGATACTTCACATCGCCGTACTTTCTGAGAGGTGCAAGGATATCGCTTATCTCGCTTTCGGGCTTTCTTCCCGTGAGCGTGAGACTGCACTTGTATGTCCTGAGCAGGTGCATCGAAAGCTCTCTGCCTATGCCGCCTGTTCCGCCGATGAGGACATATCTTCCGCCGAAAGTAAACGACTTTCTCTTTACATCATGTTCAAGAAGACGTATATCGCAGAGTTCTGCCTTTGATCTCTTTCCGCCGGAATATCTGCAAACGGTGAATGCATTCGTTCCGGTGCAGAGGTCGGCTGCTTCTGCCTGTGCATCTACTGATGCGGTATCATCACAGATGATGACATTTGCCTTCATGTCGGTGTGTTCAGCGATGAGCGATGCAAGATATCCCTCTGCGAGAGAAGCTGTTCTGCTGCCCTCTTGTGCAAGGACGATCAGGCGGACTTTCTCCTTGTTCTCCGTGAGCTTACAGAGCTTTTTGAGAGCGGACGGATATTCTTCCTGAGCTAAAGCTGTAATGATGACGCAGTTTTCAGAAGATGCAGCGGCTTCTTCGTATGTGCGGCTCTCTGCTCCGCTGATGCCGGGAACTGTCGAGATGACGGGGAGTTCCGGCTTAGCTCTATTTTCAAGGACTGCCGCATTGAAAACAATATCCGAGAACCACATGGGTATCTGCTTTGTGCGGTTAGCCATGACGTTTTTGAGTTCGCCGTTCTTGAGTCTCTTTAAAAGGACTTTCTTGTCGATCTTTCCGATGTTCGATCTGGGGATATCGTCGGGAGCTATCGGGACGAGGTAGTCGAAGCTGAAACCGTAGCTCTCGTTGAGGAGCTTCGATATCTTCGCTCTTATAGTCTCACGCTGTGACGGATCAAACTCGCCGTAGAAGATGCAAACTTCGTCCTGTGAAGTGCTGGAATTCTTGTCAGCGATACAGCCGACTGTACCTGTCTGTATCTCGTCCAGCTCTTCGATGTTCTTTTCGACTTCGATGCAGCTCACGTTTACGCCGTTTACTATCATTATCTCCTTGTTTCGGCCGGTGATGATGACCTCATTATCGACGATCATTGCTCTGTCGCCGGTGATGAACCAGTTGTCCTCCGTGAACGACTTCGCATTCTCCTCCGGGAGCTTGTAGTAGCCCTTGTTGATAGTCTCGCCGTAAACGTAGAGGTCGCCCTCTTCTCCGAGTGGCACGCAATTTCCGTCGCTGTCAACGATCTTCAGCTTTACGCCCTTGATTATCTCGCCTACCGATACGGAATTCTTGTAGAGTATCTCTCCGAATCGCTTCGATACGAGTACGCCGGAGGAAGTCTCCGTCATTCCCCACGAGGGCCACATCGAACCGTATCTAAGTCCCTTGCTCTCCATGAGGAGGAGGAATTCGTGGCACGCATTGAAGTTGATAGCCTCGCCGCCGTTGAGGATTATCCTTACGCTTCCGAGGTCGAGCGGAAGTGCCGATACTCTCTCTGCCTGCTCCGTGATGAGTCCGTATGCGAAGTTCGGTGCCCATGTGAGAGTAGCCTTGTATTCCGAGAGGAGTTTCATCCACCTTACGGGATCTCTGAGGATATACTGTGTGGATATCTCTATCTGTTTGCAGCCCTTTGCCATTGAATGGAGCATCGACATCACAAGTCCGCCGACGTGTTCCATAGGCATCCAGTTGAGCATGATGTCATTTTCGGTTATCTGTGCGAAATCATTGTAGCTGACCGATCTCTGTACGAGGTTGCGGTGGCAGAGCTGAACGCCCTTAGGCAGTCCCGTGCTTCCGGAAGTGAACATGATTATTGCGATATCTTCCGGATCGACTTCCGGGATAACGAAGCTGTCTGCATCGCCGGAAAGTATCTCCGTATCGGCTATGACCTTTATATCCGGCTTTATCTCCCTGAGCTTCTGCACTTCGTTCTCACGCACGATGATGAGCGGCTGTTCGCTTATATCGTAGATAGTGAGAAGACGCTTCACTATGGGATTTTCCGGAGAATACTCATTTTCGAGCGGAGCTGTGAGCGGTGCGGCTATGATGCCCGACATCATCGATGCAAAGAATATCGAGCAGAACTCGAATATATCATTTATAAGGATAATGACCTTATCGCCTTTCTTTATGCCCTTGTCACGGAGTGCGGCGGCAATGGAATATGCGTTCCTGAACATCTCTCTGTAGGTGTGGGAATATCTGTTTCCCTCCTCGTCGATATAGATGAACTCATTGTCGAGAAGACGCTCCTCCATTTTAACTGCAAAGTCACCGATGACTCTGTAGGGGTGTTCCGGGATATCGCCTGCAAAGAGAAGCGAAGGATCGGAAACTTCTTTCTTTCCGGGAGCATCTGTCTCCTGAGCCTTTTCAGCCGGGACTTCTGCTCTTACGACCTGATTGAAGCTGTAGTATCCGATCATGTTCTTCACGGTCTGCTCGATGACGGCATCTGATACCTTTGCATTGTTCCTGTAGAAGCCGTACTTTCTGCCGATCTCGCCTGTTATCCTGAGAATGCCGCTGTGCATCGCCTCATAGTCGGTCTTTCCCTCGGCTGTTGAGGGGAACTTGTTGAGATGCACCGGTATAACGATATAGTTCTTTCCGCTGAAAGCACTGTTCACCTCTGTAGGCTCTGCTGTCCTGTCGCCTGTGTAGAGGATAACGGCATAGTCTCCGTGTATCTCGCAGTATGTCTGCTCTGCACCGAAGCTCTCCCTGAATTTTCCGCTGACATCGGAGATGATGCCCTTGCATATGCTGTCCGGCTCTGATGTATCATCGATGAACTCAAAGGCATCGACGGAAGCCGGCTTTTCGCTGACGATGCGTGAAACGATGCCGGTGTATCTGCCGCACATCTCTTCAAGGCGGCTCTGATCGAATACGCAGCCCTTTGCGGCAAGGCTCACTTCAAATCCCTCTGCCTTTTCGGTGACGTAGCAGATGAGGTCGAACTGCGAACGCTTTTCCGTATCGGACTTGATGATCTTCACATCGAGTCCGAAGCTGTCGCCGGTGCTTCCGATGAGGAATTCGTTTGCATAGGCAAACATAGACTGGAACATCGGGTTCTCGTTCTCACGTCTTCTGATATGTGCAAGTTCAACTATCCTGTCGAACTGAACTGTACTGTGATCGATATGATCGGCTGTGAGCTGATTGAGCCTGCCGAGATATCCGCTGAGAGTCTCGCCCTCATCGTATGAGAAAACGACCGGTATGGTGTTCGAGAAGAATCCCACTACATCGTTCCAGCGTGGATCGTTACGGTTGAGAACAGGCGTTCCCGTCACGAAATCCCTCTCTCCGCTGTATGTATGGAGCATAAGTCCGTACACGCCGAGGAAGAACGTATATGCCGATATCCTCTGCTCCCTGCATATCTCCTTGACGGAGCTGTATACATCTCCCGTTATAACAGCCGATGTACTGCACTCGTTCGTACAGCTCATATTTCTTGGGTGGCTGTAGGGGAGCTGTGTGCTGAAATTCGCATAGGCGAGCGTATCTGTCCAGAACTGCTCGTCCTTTTCGCTGCGTTCCGTGCCTGCCATTGCGTAGTCGTAATACTGGAAAGCATTTATCGAAGCCGGCTCTTTTCCGCTCCTGTATGCGGAATAATATTCAATGAGCTGATTCTTGAAGATGCCCATTGACCAGCCGTCACAGAACATATGATGTATGCTTATGACGAAGATATGATGCGTGTCGTCTATCCTGAGAAGAATGGTCTTGTAGGGCGGTTCGTTTTCAAGGTCGAATGATCTGTTGTAGAATTCATCAAAATATCTGTCAGCACCGGCTCTGTCTGCGATATCGGCAGTTTCAAGGCGGAACTCGTGTTCCTCATCAACTGTCTGGAAAGCCTCGCCGTCGAGCATGATGACGAACGTGCGGAACATCTTCTGATTTGCAACGACGCACTTCATGGCTTTCTCAAAAGCACCGGTGTCGAGTTCGCCGTTTAACTCCATGCCGTATGTTACGTTGTAGTAGGGGTTCTTTCTGTCCATATTGTATAAGAACCACATTCTCTTCTGCTCGCTGGAGAGCGGATAAACGCCGTATTCTTCGCCGGAGCTTTTAAGCACATCGAGGAGCTTTTTCCTTTTTTCATCTGACAGGCTGTTTAATTTAGCTGCTATCTCGTTCATTGGTATCAACCCTTTCTGCGGTCATATTATGTCGAGCAAGTCTGCAAGACTGCCTTTTTTTGCTTTTTGTGAAGTTGAGACTGTACCGGAAGATGCGGTCTTTTCGTGTTCGTCGATAAGACTGCAAAGCTCGGAGAGAGTCTTTATATTATAGAACTCTTTGAGGCTTATATCCGCACCGGTGGTGTCTTTTATCTTTGATCTCATAATGAGTATCGAGAGCGAATCAAGTCCTATATCGAATATATTTTCGTCAAGGCTGG
>CADBQF010000231.1 GCA_902796705.1 Ruminococcus flavefaciens | reverse complement strand
GAGTTCTTTCTCTTTTATTTACTGCAATGACTGGAGGATCTCTGCTGTAGTGGGGAGGTCTTCGGGGGAGATAGTCTTAGCTTCGAGCATCTGGATAGCGAGAGCATCGAGAGCTGTTATGCCGTCCGGAACGTCAACGCAGTCAGAATTTGCGATATTACCGGAGGAGATAGGATATTTTTCAGAATTTGCGAGGTACTGCATGATAAGAACAGCATCGGAGATATCGACTTTTCCGTCGCCGTTTGCATCGCCTAAATTCTTATTGGCAGGCTCGGTAGTAACAGTGGTCGGAACAGTTACGGTAGTAGTTGTTGTCGTTGTAGCAGTGGTCGTGGAAGTAGTAGTTGAAGTAGTTGTTGTTTTGGGCTGATCTGCCTTGAAGCCGACTATTTCGTTAAGTTCAGCTTTGAGCTGCTGATCGTCGAGCTTGCAGGTATCTCTGTTGTAATGACCGCCGGGAGTTGCCCAGAGAACGGGACACATCTGTCTGTCGTAAGCGGCTTTGCAGACAGAGCTTATAAACAGGCGGACGGAAGCTTTTTCTTTTCCCTTTGTAGGACAGCCGTATTCACCGATGATTACGGGTATTCCCTTGTCAACGAAGGTCTTCTTCATCATGTCCATATTGTCGTTGAGTTCCTTGAGATCGTCAGAAGTACCCCAGGTCGAGCGAGCTTTAGCCCATGATTCGTCCTTATCTTCAAGGATAGCAAATCCGGCAGGTGTATAGTAATGAACTGATACAGCCATACGTCCGGCAGGATCGTTCGGCATCTTGAAATACGGATCGCAGGTGCAGTTTATGTCAGTGTTATATCCGGAGATGAGAAGATGTCTCTCGGAGTTGTTTCCGCCTGTTTTGCGGACAGTATCGACGAATTTCTGATTGATCTCATTGACGAGGGCATAAGAATCGGACTTGCCTTCTGTGCCGCCCCACTTGTTCCAGAGAGAATCCCAGCCGAGTTCCTCATTCTGTGACTCAAAGATAAGGTGATCGTCGTAATCCTTGAAGCTTTCAGCTATCTGATCCCACATTATCTCATAGCGTTTCATGGATTCTTCCTTATTATCGGGGAAATTATTCACCCAGCCGCCGTCCCAGTGGATATTAATGATACAATACATATCAGAATCGATTATCCAGTCAACGACTTCGTGAACACGGGCATCGTAAGCATCGCTTATCTTATATCCGTCACCGAGAAGATTCGACCATGCAACAGGGACTCTTACAGCACCGAAGCCTTCATTTGCCATACCCTGTATCATATCCTTTGTGATGACAGGGCTGCCCCATGCAGTTTCATATGAAGCGGGCGTACCGTCGCCCCACTGTGCGATCCAGTCGCCGCACGACTCGAACGTATTTCCGAGATTGATGCCAAGTCCCATATCTCTGACGATCTCAGCAGTTGTCATATCTCTCATACCACTTTCCGCAGCAGTCACTATCTGTGTTGTCTGGACCGATACTGAACAGAACATCATCGCCAATGCGGCAGCAACGCCGGTCATTCTTTTTACCAACATATAATATCCTCCTGTGTTGAAAAACTTTGCAGGCAGACCTGCATTAAAGTCAGATGCACATAAACCGACAGCTTTTATGCTTTATTTCTTGATATTTATGTACATTTATGCTATAATTATTATAACACGGAAGAATCAGATTTGTTGTATATTTTTGACACTTTTTAGCATTATAGTGCCATGAAAGGATATGATATATGGAAATTTTACACCTTAAAGACCTTGCAGATAATGATGAACTTCCTTTTCACGCACAGTTCGGATATTATGATTACGGATATCCTCCACATATGAATGAAGATTTCTCGGAACTTGCCGTCGTCCTTGAAGGCAGCGGAGTCCACGTCGTCGGAGATGACAGCCATGAACTCCACAAGGGAACGGTATTTGTCGTCGGAAAAGGCATCGCTCATGAATTCCGGGATACAAAGGGAATGATGATACTTTTCCTTTTTTTCACAGAGGATATCTTCGGGAGCTGTATCGGTGATTTTTCTGCTGACGAAGATTTCCGCTCACTTTTTGAGCAGTCCGTGTCATCACCCGAACGATACCGCTCATATGTACAGCCGCCGATAAGTGAATTTGACAAAGTGGAGAACACTTCAAAATATATCCACTGGGAATACGTCTGCAAAGAGACCGGCTGGAAGCAGATGATACATTCACTTTTTGTGCAGTTGACCGTCCTGCTTGTCAGAGCGTATCATGATTCTGCACCGGCACATTATGACAGCAGGAAAAAGCTCGAACCGGTAATGACGTATATCGAAAAGCACTTCACAGAGGAGATATCCGTTGATCTGCTTGCAGAGATCGCCCACTATTCAAGGCGGCATTTTATCAGGCTTTTCAAAGAGACTTATACTATGCTCCCAATGGAATATGTTATCCACCTGCGTATGACAAAAGCCTGTTCGCTCCTTAAAGATACGAACAAGACCATGACGGAGATCGCCCTCCTTTGCGGATATACCGACAATAATTATTTCAGCCGCATCTTCAGGAACTCTATCGGCATGACTCCAAGAGAATACCGCAAAAACAAACGTGCAGAGTAAGTACGATATCAATAAAGAGGTTTATGTCATTTATTATGGGCAACCCTTTTGAGAAAGGATCGCCCCACTAAAAGACATAAACCTCTTTATGAGTAGAGTATAATTTTAGAACCTGTCCACATAGGGTGAATGTACGGATTTTCAGGCATAATTTTGTCGGTGGCAAGGCAAAAATCCGCCGACGGGCT